>CALABN010000084.1 GCA_937885735.1 uncultured Bacteroidota bacterium
ATTTTCCCTTTTGATTGGTCTGGCATTTGCGCAAGGCGCAACAATGGCCCAGACAAATTTTGAAGTCAACCTTGGCGCTGGCGCATGGTCGGCAGTGTGCACCCCGTTGGTAGTTGAAGACCACTTGATATGGAATCCGTCCGTCTCAGCTACCGATTATTTGGGCGTAGGTTTAAATTCCACATTCAGCAGCAAACTGAGCATAAACCTGGCTGCCAACTTTCACTATATGTTCGGCAACAGCAGCTACCGCACACATTTGAAATGCAACTATCCAGACTGCGATGTCTGCGACGATAACGGTGACGATGGCTACAAAATTCTTTGGAACGAAAAGAACGGCATTGGCGGCACAAAATATGTCGGCAACGAAGAGTCGGGAACCGACTACTGCATGCTGGCTGTTCCGCTGAAGATTGGATACAGGATTGGCAAGTTCACTCCTTCAGTAGGCGTTGAATACAGCTATCGCATAGCTCTTGAAGACAATGTGGACGACCTTCAGTCGGTTGGGCTGACAACAGGCATCCGATTCGACCTCAACGACTACTTTGCATTCTCAACCGACTTTTACGGCGGAGTGACAAGCGACATGTCGCACAAGGGCACTATTTACAACTGCAATTACGACTGCGACGATTGCGAACCTGAAAAAATGGAAATTCGCAAATTCGATTGGCGGACTTACAGAATAGATTTTGCCATTCACTACAAGATTGGTGGCAAAAGCGCTAAATGAAAACTGACTGCAGTACAACAAAAAAAGCGACCATTAGGTCGCTTTTTTATGTCTTACTTAAATAATTAGAACGAGAATTGCAGACGACTTTGAATCATATTGTAGTTGTCGCCGTCCTTAACTGCAGCGTAGATATAGTTAAGTTTAAAGTTCAGATATTTGTTGAAGAAATAGTTGGCGCCAATTGTAAAGTCAGTCTGCTTGCCTGCCTTCAAATTGTCATCGTCAAAGTTCAGGTGGCTTACACGAGCCAAAACTTCAAGGCTCTTTGGTGAAGCGTTTGCAGCCAAACCTGTCTTCTTGTTATAGTTCTGCTTTTCACCCTTAATCAAGAAACTTGCCTGAGCATAGAAACCATCAAGATAAACGCTTTCCTCTTTATCTTTCACAACTATGGCATTTTTTGCAGAAGTTGCCATATAGTGTGCTTCAGCATAGAACTTGCCTTTGATGAAAATTGCCTCAGCCTCCAAACGCAAATAGTTGTCAGGGTCAAGAGTGCCTGTTTTAATCAAAGCGTTTGAAACCACGGTAGTAGGGATAATGCCTGTGAAAGAAACTGTATTAGGCGATTTCACGAACATTGGGGCCACACCAAAGTGAAGAACCGAATTGTCATCAATAATTGGACGGAAGATTGCCTTTGCAGAAAGTGACAAGCCCTGGTCGATATTCTTGCCATTGTCGACGTTGCCATCACTGAACAAGCCTGCAGTCAAGTTGAACTTGTCAGAAGTGTAGGCATAAGAAACGCCAATCTTACGCGAAGGGCAGAATGCGTAGTCGCAGCTTGCATCCTCGACAAACTTGTATGCCAAGCCAAGAGGTTTTGCGCCGTAAGGCTGGAAATGGTTGCCTGCGGTGATTGAACTATTGTCGCTCAACTTGTAGCCTACCCACAAATCACGGAAAGAGATTGCCTTGCTTGCATAGCAAATCTCAATTTTTGCAGAAAATTTCTCATCAAAAGATGCCGAAACACCCAGACGAGTGTCGTTCATTGCAATTCCATTGTGCTCTACAAGGCTGTCACCGCCAATGAATGTGCCAGCGTCAAAATTTGTACGGCCAATTAGGCGCAATGTCATATCGCCCTTTTCTGTCTTTACATTTACTTGTGCAAATGAACTTGCAACAGTTGCAAGCACAATTGCAGAAACCAAAATACTTTTAAGTCTCATAATCAGTTATTTATATTTTAATAGATGATTCACAAAAAACGGTGTAAATATGAATAAAAGCACTGAATTATTATCATTGCAACAGTAAAAAAAACGACAGTTTAACGTCTGTCGTTTCTTGTAGTATATCAAATAAATACAAATGTCATTCTGACTGACTGGAATGCCAACGTCATTCAATCCGTAAACCGACAAGCAAAACGTCGTCAACCTGTGCCGACATTTTTCCAAGTTTTGAAGGTGGTTTGCGCCAATCGTCTATAATTTTGGCAATCAACAGTTTTTGCTGTTCAAATGGTTTGTCGTGCACTTCAACAAGCATTTCCTTGACACGGCGAATGGTGAATTTGCGCATATCGGCCCCACCGCTGAACTGGTCGGAAATACCGTCGGAATACATATAAAGTATATCGCCTTTTTCCAAATCGACAATGTTGTTGGTAAACTCCGGCGATTCGTTTATATAGACACCGCACGGCATCTTGTCTGCCTTATACTCAATAAGTTCACCATTTCTAATGATAATCAGTGGTCGGAATGCTCCCGCAAACTGCATCTGACTTGAATCAGCATTGAAGATGCAAAATGCAAGGTCGATGCCGTCTTCAGCCTCCCCTTTCTTGCCTGTCTGTCGCAATGCTTTTTTTAGTTTGGCGCGAAGGTTGTTGAGAACCTCCGAGGCTGTCAGTCCTTCAACGTTTTTTGAAGTGACAATTTCATTGAGCAACGATATGCCCAACATACTCAAAAATGCGCCTGGCACACCGTGACCAGTACAGTCGGCAACCGCCAACAACTTGAATTTGCCCAATTGGGTAGCCCAATAAAAATCACCCGAGACAATGTTCAACGGGCGCCAAAAGACAAGGCAATCGCCAAAAATCGATTTCATCATTTCATCAGACGGTATTGCAGCCTCCTGAATTTTTTTGGCATACAAGATACTGTCAGTTATTTGGCGATTGGCATTGGTCAACAGTGAATTCTGGCTCGATAGGTAATTACGCTGGCCTTCTATCTCATCACGTTGTGACTTTATTTCTTCAGTCTTGATATTCAATAACTTGTTCTGTTCAAGAATCTCTGTATGCTGATGCTCAAGACGTTTGTTTTGGTCGTTGAGCAACTGGTTGACGTGTCGACGGCGGGCACTGTTGCGTAAAACCACAATCACCAAAAGCGACAAAATCACTATCAGCATTACCGATATTACAATTATCAAGACAAAATGCTCCGACTTTGCCTTGTAAACCAGTTCTTTTTCACGTTCCGACTGTTCTATTTGGCGCATTTCTTCATCAAATTCAGTCTGAATTTTGGTTTGAGCGGAATTCACAAGATATCCGTCATTATTTTTACGTCGGTTCAACTCATTGATTTTCTTGCTGTACGAATATGCCATACGATAGTTGCCCGTTGACTCGTAATATTCAGTGAAAGCGTGATACAACTCCTCGTGCGACAATGCCAGCAAATCGCTTTTTTCCGTGTCAGTCTCCAAACGTTGAAGTGTTTGGATTGACGTCATATAATCGCCACAAGCCAAAGCATAACGGGCCATACGCAAGTCGTACGAAGGCTTGTAGCCTGATGCTCCCAATTGTTCCAACACTTCATTTCCCATTTTTATGTACAACTGGCAACTATCCAGCGACAATCTGCGCAATGCCTTTTCACATTTGTTCGATTGTTCAAGATATACGTCGGCCAAGGCACAGCAGACACGCAGGCAATTGGTTGTATTCTTGTTGTCTATTGAATCATACGACTCAAGCAAGGCAACCTTTGCACGTTGCAACTGGACTAGACTGCCATCCTCGTCGATGCACTGCAATAATTGGCCATAGCCCAGATTATACATATCTTCAGCCACTCCTATATTGTTGCCGATGCTCTTGTCAATGTCAAGCGCACGCCCAAAATACTCGTATGCCCTGTCGTAAACCTTGTATTCAAGACATTGATGTCCCATATTCCTATACAATTCAGCCACTGACGACTCACGCCCCAAAGCCTTGTACAATTCAAGACTGCGACTGTAAAATCCATTGGCTGTGGCATTTGAACCTTTTGTAGCCAATATCATTCCTAACATATTGCAACAATGTGCGTTGTTAAGCGTATCGTCAAGCGATGAGTATAATTCATTGGCACGAAGAGTATAGTCGTACGCCATATCTATCTCATTGTTAAAACAATAAGCCCAACCCAAGCAACGCAATGCATTGGCCCTTCTCTGCGGGTCATTGAGATTCTGCGCCAAATCGAGTTCCATTGTGGCAAACTTAATGGTTGAATCCACATTTGGGTGTTTATTCGACAAGTAGTCAAGTATTTCCAACCTATCAGCATCATTTTTTACAGAATAAACAACACTTGCCAAGCTGTCAATATTCAACTCGTCAACAGCATACAAGCGGACATTGATTGTCAGCAACAGCAAAACGGTCAACGACACATTTTTAAAAAAATCGATATTGAATTTAGACTTTGCCATTGCGTAACCGATTAATCGTAGAATGACCAACGTATGCCATAACTAAATGTGGCTTTGGAAGTTGGATAATATGGTGCAAGCAGGAAATGCCTATTGTCGAACAAATCATAATTGATGTGATGCCCGCAAATGAAGAACCTCACCTGTTTGATTCTGACATTTAGAAACGCTCCTACAAACGGATAGTCACCTGTGCGCGTTTCGTTCTGGTTGTAGAACAATGCAGTGGCAGGACAATATGCTGGCGCATTGTACCTTGTCCAGTAAGTCATATCAAGTCCCAACTGGAAAAACAAATGACCGCCAGTGCTCTTAAAGAACAAGTCGCGTTCGTAGTAAAGGGCCTCATAAGCAGTGACTTTCGGCAACGGAAGCACGTCTTCGTTACTTGATACCTGATAGTTGACACGGCTTACAAGGTTGAATCCCGCACCCGACAAATGATTTCGGAACTCAAAATCCAAGACAGAGAATGCCCTGTCGGCCTGTGCTGGCTGGCACGACTCATCAAGGTAAATATAGTTTGTCTGCAAAGCGTAATTTCCGCCAATGCTTGTGCGGAAGCGCGGTACGTCAAGCCTTCCAGCAACTTTTGCGGTTATTGGCCTGTTGCTGAAATCGCGTTGCCACTTAAAGTGGTTCGACTGATAATTTGAAAGGAAGCAATCAGGCTTGCGTTGTTCAAACAGGCACTCTGCCGTCACCGACAAAGGCTTGTCCGACTTTGAAAAACGTTGTGTCAAATTGCCCTTTATCTCAAAATCACCCATTCTATATCCAGCAAAATACTGACGGTAACTGCCAGCAAAAGTCAACAATCCTGGACGTGTACGGTGCAGGCCAGCCTCAATGTAGCCACTGCTTTTTGTGGTATGGTCTGAATTTTCAAAAAGCGTATCGACATTGAAATAGTAATATTCAGCCTTGTGGACACCCAACGCTCCGTAAAGTCCGAATGGGGCATACGGATTCTTTATCTCCTCAAGATTCAGCCTGATTTGATGAATCTGGTCCACATATGAGCACGAATCGTAAGTTGACCTTTTCGAATAATTATGCTCGTAAAGCGATAGCGAATCGTTTGTTATGGGATTGAAATACTTTCTGTTGGCATCTTTATAATACTTGTAACTGTTCTGCCTGCTGAACGTGTATTGAAGGCTGAACCAATAGCCACCCGTATCTGACGTGTCTGACTCTTTTGCCCTGACAAATCCAACCTTTTGGTCTATAAACCATTGACGGTCCTTTATGAAAGTGCGCGCGTCGGACAATTTTGTGGCAATCTCCTTTGGCGCCATAATACTGTCCGTCACAAGATATTCGTCAACTATGCCACCATTTTCCTGAACATCGATGCGGTTGAATGTCCACGCCAAATGTGTCGCGAATCGGCCCTCAACGTACGAACCACCCAAACTGCCCGAACGGTTTTTTGTCTTCTGCAGTACATATTCGCCGTCACCGCCGTAAGAATCATACTTGAAAAATAAGTTCAATCCCCTTGTAACATTTTGTGTATGAACCAAGTGAATGATTTGTTCCTCTTTCATTCCACCATCGTAGCCAAACAAGGTGAAAGGCTTGACCACGTTGTAAAATTCTTCATTTTCAGCCTGATGCATATATGGTGTAAACGACTGAAGGAAAATGAACCTTGTAGGTGCGTTTGGCGAAAAATACTCGTGACTGTGAATGGCCGTTCCCAACTGATGAAGATAAGCCGTCACACGCCCGTCGTAGTTGGCTGGACGGTGAAGGTTCAGCATATCGAGAGTTGAATCGTAGGTTGAAATCGCAAAATCGAACACATTGGGGTCATATTGCCAAAAATGGACCTTCAAAGTGTCGGGTTCAACGTAGATGCGACGGTAAAGTGCATATTTCGATGTGTCGCGCTCAACTTCCTGCTCCTTGACCGAGTCAATGCGGGGCAACGAGTCAATCACAGCAAGCGAATCGGCGACAGCCAGCGAATCAATTGTCACAGAATCGGTTACAACTCCAAGAGTGTTGATGAGAGTGTCATTGGCATTGTCGTTCCCCAAACCCGAAACAAAAAGGCTGTCAGCAACTTGCGCGCACAACGGCTGAATAGCCGACAGGCACGCAATCGCCAATGTCACGGTCATTGTTCGGATTTTCTTCATACCCGCAAAGATAATTATAGCATAGAAAGTTTAAAGCGTAAAGTTGATTCTTTGCGAAAGCCTATTTGTATGTCAATTTTGAAAAGACGTCCCACATTACAATACCTGCACTGACCGAGATATTGAACGAATGTTTTGTCCCGACTTGCGGAATTTCAATGCAGTTGTCGCTTGCGTCAACAACAGCCTGGTCGACACCATTCACCTCGTGACCGAAAATAAGTGCGTATTTTTTGCCGTCTTCAGGCTTGAAATCCTGCAAGGCGACACTTCCTTCAGCCTGTTCTACCGAAAAAACCGTGTAGCCGTCGGCACGCAGTTCGGCAATGGCGTCAAGCGTCTGCTCAAAATGTTTCCACTCAACCGACTCCGTTGCTCCAAGCGCCGTCTTGTTGATGTCCTTGTTTGGCGGTGTCGCTGTTATGCCACACAAGTATATCTTCTCCATTCCAAGACAATCGGCAGTACGGAAAACCGAGCCGACATTGTTCGAACTGCGAACATTGTCAAGTACTATTGTAACAGGCATTTTGGTCGCCTTCTTGAATTCATCAACGGTAAGCCGTCCAAGTTCATCGTTTGTAAGTTTCCTCATATCAATATTTTCAATAATTCATTTTAAATGAAACAGAATGCCGAACAAAAATGGCATTCTGCTTCGGTTATTTTATCAATATAACATACCCACAAGCCAAATAGGCAGTTTTTTCCCGACAGGAAATTCAAGCGAATCAGCCAAGATGAACGAATCGGGAACTCCCGCAATTTGGGCGAAAGTCTTGCTTTCTACGCCAACCTCGAAAGTGTACTTGCCGTCAACCTTGAAATCGCCCACCGTTTTTCCGTACTCTACCGTGTGGTTCACACTCAACTGATTGACTACAAAGCATTCCCTGACAGTTCCTATAGGACATTTCTGCGTCAAGGCATTCAGCATATTAGGATTATGTATGTAAATCTTGTCAGGTTTCTGCATCTTGCTCACCGACTTGTTGTCGGCATAAAGCAAATGAAGCAGTTCGGCCTTATTCATATTGCCAAGATACGAAAGAACGGTATTCTTGTTCAAATCCAAATAAACAGCAAGTTTTGCAATGTTCACTTCAAAAGGAACGTTACCCGACAGGAAAAGCATCATTGCCTTTAATTTTCGCGAATATGCCGAATCGATTCCGCAGAATTCAGGCATCTCCTGTTCTGTGATAAAATTCACCACATTTTCAATTCTGCTGTAATATTCGGTATCGTCGCCGTCGAAAAACGGATAGTAGCCAACACGCAGATACTCCTCAAACATTTGCTGTGGACGGCACGCCTTGTTCACTTTCGCACAAATGGCATCAGCGTCAGTCAAAACGTCATCCAACGTATATGCAGGAAGTTTGATGCCTTTGTAGAATTGAAGGAACTCCCTAAACGAGAGGCCTTCCATAGTGTACGAGAGCACACGTCGCGACAAGTCGGCATCGGCATTGAGTATCTGCAACAACGATGAACCGCTGAACACAATCTTCAGGTTAGGATAAAGGTCGTTGATTTCCTTCAGTTCCCTGCTCCACGAAGGGTATTTGTGCACCTCGTCGAGAAACAGGTGTTTGCCTCCCATAAGGTAAAACCGTTCAGCAAGTTCCAACAGCGTGTGAGTGCTGAAATAAATGCCGTCCAATGCGCAATACAGGGCTTCGCCCGCATTCTCGCCATAAGTCCGCTTGATATACTGCCGTATCATTGTTGTTTTGCCAACACCACGCGACCCTTTGATTCCAACCAAAGATTTATTCCAATTCACTTTATTAATCATATCACGGACAATGTCCATATTAGTCTGAGATATAAGTAGTTTGTGTTTTTTGAACAGTTCTTCCATTTCGAATCATTCTTTTCCACAAAGATAATTTCGTTTATTAAAATAAGCAAGTTTTATTAAATATTACTTACCATATTAAGCGTTTTTTAATCTTTTTCGCTTATTGCAATAAGCGAAAATATATATTTTTAGTTTATTACACCAAGCGATATTTATATTATTTTACTTATGCCAATAAGCGAAATGACATTACAACACTTATCGTCATAAGCGATATTTCATCAAATTCGCTTATTACAATAAGCGATTTTGATGAGATTTTACTTACAAGAATAAGCGTTTTAAGAAAAATAATGGATAACACGTTGTACTACTGACAAATGCCAATCACCGAGCCGACATTCAGTTATTGAAAAGCATTGCAATGTTCATCGGCAAAAAGGCACACAGGAAAAGCAAAATCGAGACTATGGCATCTGTCAATATGAGTCCACGTCGTGCATCAGGTTTGATTAAGTATATGATGCTGAATAAAATGCGAGCAATCAACTGCACGACAAAAAATACAAATATGCCAAGTGAATAAGGATTGAACTGCATTGCCGACTGTGGGCGAAACCTCACCCATTCTGACAAGGCACGTTGCAGACCCGTGCTCGAAAGGGGCCTGCTGGTGAATGCACCGACTGGATACGCGTCGGTACACGAAAAAATGCCGAAGTAGGTCAGTATGCTGACCAATACTACGGCAAATATGATATTGATTGTTATGTACGGCTCCCGCCAAACTGACTTCATTATTCCGAGTCGCTGGTTTCAATGTTGCAAGTAACCGTATTCTGTTTCTTTTTGGTGCCTATGGTCACTTTTGACTCGCCGTCTTCAACAGTTAAAGTGAATGTGCTGTCATTTGCCGATATGCAAACCCTGTCACCGTCCATATCATTCAGCACCGTTGCAAGTCGTTCCAATGTAGTGTCGCGGGTGTCAAAGTCAGCCGATTCAAAATCACAAGACAAATCATTAATATCCATAAACATAGATACATTTGGATTCCAGAACTTGTTCATATTGATGCCATTGTTGCTGGTCTTTACTATTACGACTAGCCAGGCAATGCTTACTATAAGCGCTACGCCACCAGTAGTGATGCCTGCCACTGCCATTCCAGAAGATTCCTTCGCCTTCCGCGCCCTTACCATTGACACGATTCCAAATACAATTGCGCTAATTGAAAATGGCATTCCAAATATTCCCATACAAGGGACAAAAGAGATGAAGACTGAAATTATTCCACAGACTAAAGCAACTATTCCGAAGCCTCGTCCATTCCTGTTGGTGTTTTCCTGTAGTTCCATAACTAATTGTTTTTTTTGTTTCAAAATCGACTTAATAGACGATGCCTGAAACAAGATGTTACAGATATTGATTGAAAAAAATCAATTTTCGGTTTGTCCGAGTTTGTCAAGCACTTGCAATGCCTTCTCCACCGACTTCACATTGTCAAATGACAGCGACAGTTTGCCGTTCTTCTCCTGCATCTGGCAGGTGGTTCTGTACCTGCGTTGAACGTTGTTCAGGATTGTGTAGAACGTAGGCGACTGGTAGAATGCCGATTTTTGGTCCGCAACAAAGTAGATTGTCATACGGCCGTTCTTTAGCGACACTTTCTCCATTCCAAGATTGACGGCCACCCAACGCAGACGGACAACCTGAAGCAATTCCGTTACAGGCTGTGGCACAGGGCCAAACCTATCTGTCAGTTCGCCTACAAATGCCGATATGGCCGTCTCGTCCTGCAACGAGTCGATTCGACGGTATAGGTTGATTCGTTCTGGCACATTCTCAATGTAATCATCAGGTATGAGCAGTTCCAAATCCGTATCGACGTGACAGTCAGCCACAAAACGCACATTTTCAAACATATCGGCATTGACTTCCTTCTGTTCGTCCTTGATATCCTGCATCTCGTTCTCCAATTCGCTTTCCTTGAGTTCAATCAATGCCTCGTCAAGAATCTTCTGGTAAGTCTCAAATCCCAAATCACCGATGAAACCACTTTGTTCGGCGCCAAGCAAATTTCCCGCTCCGCGGATATCCAAATCCTGAAGTGAAAGGTTAAGTCCACTGCCGAGTTCGCTGAAATCCTCTATGGCCTTCAACCTACGGCGAGCCTCGTCAGTAAGGGTTTCAGGCGCAGGCGCGAAAATATAGCAGAATGCCTTCTTGTTGGACCTGCCCACACGACCGCGCAACTGATGCATATCGCTCAAGCCATAGTGCTGGCCGTCGTTTATTATTATGGTGTTGGCATTTGGAATGTCAAGCCCCGCCTCAATGATAGTGGTGGAAACCAATACGTCGAACCTGCCCTCTATGAAATCGAGCATAATCTTTTCAAGCGTGGAACCGTCCATTTGACCGTGAGCCGTGATGACACGCGCCTTTGGTATCAACCTTGTAATCATTCCCGCAATGTCGGAAAGTTGCTCTATGCGGTTGTTTATGAAGAAAACCTGTCCGCCACGGTTAAGTTCATAGAGAATGGCCTCCTTTACAATGCCCTCATCAAAAGTGTGCACCTCCGTGAGAATAGGCTGGCGGTTTGGCGGTGGCGTGCTTATCACCGACAAGTCGCGGGCCCCCATAAGAGAGAACTGAAGGGTGCGAGGTATTGGCGTTGCTGTGAGTGTAAGCGTATCGACATTAATCTTCATCTGCTTCAACTTATCCTTTACGCCTACACCGAATTTCTGTTCCTCATCGACAATCAGCAGGCCTAAATCCTTGAATTTTACATCCTTGCCAATAAGCTTATGTGTACCTATTACAATGTTCAGTTCACCGCTCTCCAAGCGTTTCAGGATATCCTTTTGTTCCTTTGGTGTTCGCAAACGGCTCAAATAATCGACAGTGCAAGGCATATCGGCCAAACGCTGGCTGAAAGTCTTGTAGTGTTGCATAGCAAGAATAGTGGTTGGGACCAGCACTGCCACCTGCTTGTTGTCGGTAACGGCTTTGAAAGATGCGCGAATTGCAATCTCCGTCTTGCCAAAGCCCACGTCACCGCAAATGAGCCTGTCCATTGGCATCGTGCTCTCCATATCAGCCTTGACGGCTTGCGTAGCCTTCATCTGGTCGGGTGTGTCCTCGTACATAAACGACGCCTCAAGTTGCTGATTCAGAAACGAGTCTGGCGAAAAAGCGAAACCCTGTTGCGCCTTGCGTTTTGCATAAAGTTTGATGAGGTCCTTTGCAATGTCCTTTACCTTGTTTTTGGTGTTGGCCTTGAGTTTCTGCCAAGCACCCGAACCCAGTTTGTGAATTGTGGGCACTTCGGCATCCTTGCCCTTGTATTTTGATATGCGGTGTAGCGAGTGTATGCTCACGAACAGCACGTCGTTATCCTTGTAAATCAGTTTAATGGATTCCTGATACTTACCATTGATTTCAACCTTCTGCAACCCGCCGAAACGCCCGATTCCGTGGTCGATGTGGACCACATAGTCGCCAATGTGCAGGTTATTCAGTTCAGCAAGAGTGATTGACTCGCGCTTGTTGAATCCCGTCTTTACATTATATCTGTGGAAACGTTCAAAAATCTGGTGGTCGGTGAAACAGCAAATCTTCAATTCATTGTCGACAAAACCTTCGTGAATGGTCTTGAGTATCGGCGTGAACGTTGTCTTGACGCCACGTTCCTTGAAAATTGAGGTCAAACGCTCGTTTTGAGCCTGGTTGTCGGACAAGATGAAAATCTTGTAACCCTTGTCGGTGTAGTCGTCAAGGGTTTGTGTAAGCAAATCGAAATTCTTGTGGAAGATAGGCTGTGACGTGGTGTTGAACTTGATTTGCTTGCCACGCTTGTCGAGCATTTTCCCTCCCCACTCGCCATACATCTTGTTTGCCACAAGTTTGTAGAACTGCTCGCCCGTGAGCGCTATCTGCTCAATGTTCTCTTCGGTTGCACGCTCCTTTGCATTTTCATATATCTGGTTTATGCGCTCAATAATCACAGCCAAATCATTGAAAATGAACACAGCATCATCCTTAAAGAAATCGGTTATTGGTATGCGCACGTTGTCAATCTCACGGTCGTGAATGTTTGGAATGATTGTCACCTTTTCGGGCGTGTCCTTCGTCAATTGCGACTCAATGTCGAACGAGCGTATGCTGTCAACCTCGTCGCCAAAGAAATCGAGGCGGAAAGGCATCTCATCGGCAAACGAGAACACATCGATTATGCTACCGCGGACCGAATACTGGCCTGGCTCATATACAAAATCGACACGCTCAAAGCCGTAATCGACAAGCAACTCAACCAGAAAATCGTGCGACAGCGTGTCACCCCTACTGATTACAAAAGTGTTGGACGCCAACTTGTCGGGCGAGATGACCTTCTCCATAACAGCCTCTGGATAGGTCACCACCACCATTGGACTTTTTGAAGATGCCACCTTGCCAAGCACGTCGGTGCGAAGCAGAATGTTGCTACTGTCGGTGCGTTCGTGGTCCATTGAACGCTGGTACGACGACGGCATAAACTCCACGTCGGCCTTGCCTATCAATGTCTGCAGGTCGTTGTAAAGGTACGCCGACGACTCCATATCGCTCTCCACCACAACCATTGTGCGCTGTTGCTGACGGAAAGCCGAGCCAAGCACCATTGCCACCGACGAGCCTTTCAATCCTTTCAGCGAAAGCACGTTGTTGCCGTCAGACCGCAACAATTCCACGAGCGTCTTCACGCCCTTGAGTTCGCCAAATGCCGATGCCAATTGTGTCGATTCCAATGTATGTCTGAAATATGGCGCAAAAATAAAACGATTTATCAGTGTCCGCTAAACATTTTTCACTCATCTTGATTTAGAAGCATATAAATTGGCAGATGAGTTAAACCATTTGTTATTCCTGTTTTTCAGGACAAATCAATCTTTATTCGTGATTTACTGTATTTTTACAGTAATTTCCGAATAGATTTTTCAACAAATCCACATTTTTTTCATAACAACCAAATATTCATTCGGAAAATACTGTAATTTTACAACAAATTCCGAATAAGGATAGACATCATCAATTATGGAACAGTACATAAACCGCGTTGCATACCTGCAAAAACTTATAAACCGTAAAGACAATGGTGAAGTAAAAGTCATAACTGGCTCCCGACGTTGTGGCAAGTCATGGATGCTTAACAAGGTGTATTTCAATTGGCTTGTAGAGCAAGGCATACCAAAAAACCACATAATATCAATCACATTTGATGCTGACGATTTAAACAACACCGAGGACATTTCGCAACCCGAAGCATTAAAGACATACTTGCGTGAACGGATAACAAGCGAAACCGAACCATACTACGTATTTCTTGATGAAATACAAGAAGTTGATGGATTTGAAAAAATAGTCAACGGATTGAATAAAATGGATAATGTCGATGTATATGTAACTGGTTCCAATTCAAGGTTTCTGTCGAGCGACATAAATACACTTTTTAGAGGCCGAGGCGACGAAGTCCGCATATATCCACTGTCATTCAACGAGTTCTGTTCAAACAGGTCCGAACCTATCAACGAACTTTGGAAAGAATACTACACTTTTGGCGGAATGCCAGGACTCCTGCGGCACAAAAGCGCAGAAGAAAAGACAGCCTACCTTCAGCGACTTTGGAACAAGACATACATTGACGACGTAGCCGAACGGCACAAAATAAAGAACAGGCAAGCACTTGAAGCATTGGTTGACATGCTTTGTTCATCCATCGGCTCACTTACCAACCCCAATAAAATAGCAAACACTCTGTTTTCCGTCCAACATATCAAAGTTGATGCCGAAACAATCAACTCTTACCTTACCTATTTGAAAGAATCATATTTGTTTAACAGCGCAAAAAGATACAACATCAAAGGCAAAAAATATTTTGAATCAATCAAAAAATACTATTCTGTCGATATCGGACTAAGAAACGCAAGACTAAACTATCGACAACAAGAAATAACCCATATTATGGAAAATATAATATTCAATGAGTTATGCACAAGAGGGTACAATGTAGATGTCGGCGTTGTGGAAAATCGGGAAATGCGCAACGAAAAATTGCAATACATTCAATACGAAGTAGATTTCATTGCCAACAATGGCAATGAGAAATACTACATTCAATCAGCATTTTCAATAACAGATGAAGCAAAGCGACAACAAGAACTTGCATCATTGAAACGAATTGATGATTCCTTCAGAAAAATTATAATTGTAGGCGATGATATTGCCACTTACACTGACAATCAAGGATATGTTTTTATGGGCTTGTTCCAGTTCCTAAAAAACACTGACATTCTCTCATAAACAAAGAATTGGTTTTACATTCGGATTTTACTGCATTTTTACAGTAAATTCCGAATAGAAACATTCAGCAACACTCAACGCCATACAAAAAGCAAGGGCGATGCATCTTAAACACACCGCCCCTACAAGCAACTACGTAATAACCTCTATTTTCTTACTTTAGAATAACTAATCTCTTTAGCCAATCCTTTTCTGTCAAACCAAATGTCATTATTTAAAGTATCAACTTTGCCTGTGCTGTCATATTTGAATACCGCTGTATAATGAGCATTCTTCTTATAATCGACATTATATCCGAACCACCAACCGGCACTGTCAACCCTTACTGAATCAATAGGTACTTGCAAATTGCCATTGTCGAACAAATAACTTACACCCATTCCGCAAGAATCTGCACGTAGAGCAATTCTGCACTTGTTTTTCAACTTGCTTGCACCATTTTCATTGGGCAATTCAAAAAATAACGCTCCCTTCCCAAAAATTGGGACCTGCTCATAAGTGTCGTAATCGCCATTGTACTCGTTCTTATCCACTTTTTTTACAAGAATGGCACTATATGGACTGTTCGGAACTTCTCCAATCTTAAATTCCCCTTTAAAATGGCATCTGCCCGACAAAGGTTCCACATAAGACGAATCCATTATTCCTTTAGGGCCATAGACTTGCAAATAAACCTTTTCCAATCTTTTGGCAGGTTCAACCTTTGTATAAAAATCATAGTGCACGATGCTGCCGTTTTCAATGCTACATTGAATGTTGTTTCTGCTATAACGTTGATTCGACCCAAGCCTGAAATTGCCAATATAAACTATTGTCAAACTATCTTCGATGAAAATATCATCCATAAGTTTCACAACCTTGCCTCTTCTGTTTTTGGCATATACTGAATAGTGCCTTTGAGGCTTGACACATTTATAAAAATATGCATGATAACTATTATATACACTATAAATATAAAGTGTGTCAATGTATTTCGACCTATTTTCATTGTCAGCAAGATAGAATTCAATATATGTTGGATAAAAACAATTGATTTTTATAATTGGACATTCGTTTCCGGAAGAGTACCCATGAAAATTTCTAACCGACCTCAAGTACACACTTGCGTTTCCGTCAGTAAGCATTTCATATTCATGTATCATGTTCTCATCAAGTCTTTCGCTACGTATCGCTTTTTTATAATATGAACTCAACTTTTCGTATTCGGAATAGGCTTGTTCAAAATACGCCTTATAGCCTTCATTGACAATGTTGCCATAAACATACTTGCCATATTGTTCCAATTTGGTTAGATAACCTGGTGCATATTCGAAGATTAAGGTCATGCGTTTATTTAGTGAATTCAAGCCAAGCACATGCATTGATAATTGAACTCTGTTTTTGCAATCATGGCCAAGAAATACATAATCACAATTTTCAGACGATGTGGCTGAATAAACTACCGACATTTCAATGAAATTTCGACTCAAGCCCATGGCTTTAGCCTGTTTCGAATACAACTTGCTTATGCCAATGCAATCAAAATTCAATTCTCCAAAAAAATTATCATAAATATCACCATACAAATGACGTAAGGTGTCAGCATTGTTGCCAACCATCTGCCGTATCACAAGTTTTCTTGCATAATTGAATGCATTGACCGACAACATAAGGCAATCATCGGTGAGTGGTGTGTTGTCACGAACGGAGTCAGCACATTCGGCAAAGCAAAGCAGGTTGTCGGCATGGCTGTAATCCAATGCGTTTTTCAGATAGCAAATGAATTTTTCAGATACGGGCACCGATGAGTTTTTCCATATATTATCCAATTCATTGCAGACATTGAAATACTGTTCATCAACCAATCGACGAAGGCTTTGGTAGGAAATTCTTCCATCTTCATAATCAGTTGTCGACCTTGATATAGAAAGATAATTGCATGAATGCATGGCATCATCAATATCCATTGCACTTGCACAAATAGATGTGTTGGTACCCATATACGTAACATCATTCCACCACATATTATGCCACTTTTTACAACGCCCATTAGACAAGACAAGCACCGTGTCGCCTGGTTCCACCAACATTGGCGCATGAACAATACTGCCATTTGCCGTGTATGGCTCTGTTAAAGACGCATTGTACCCAATTGAAAACTCCGCAACATTGACAACAGGAATGGTTGCCTCATACAATCTGCCATAATGGTCGTCACTTTCAACGTATTTCATTTTTACCGACATGTCGCCAAGCCTGTTGTTGTAACTCACAATGTAGTCGTGGTAAAAATGGTCCAAACGATTTTCAGCATTCAAAAAGCCATTCATGTCGTTATAAATGTAATATCGGACAACAGCAGTGCCAACTTCGGTTCGGGTAAGGTCGAAGGCTGAAGTGTCGCGCTTGCTCATGTCAACAACCTTGTTACGGCGAAGCACGTCACGTCGCCAAAAGAGCTCGTTTTCTTGTCCGTCAACACTTACGCTTAATGTAGAATCGTTGGCAAACGAAAGGCACATTTTTACATTTTTATCTCTACCCGACAACGTAAGGTTCAACCCGTCAGCAGTTTTCTCCACCGACTTGTAATCCCATCTGTCGTATTTGTAAATGGCCGATTCCTCATAAAATCCAAAATCCCAACTGCCATATTTCTGGCTATACCATTCACCCACAAACTCTTCAGGGATCTGACTCTTGTATGGGTTGCACGACACAAGCAAGCCCATCACTGCCAATATGTAAAGTATATGTTTCATAGCATTTTACCTTTTATTGTTTTTTTTGTTTATATACATTGACCACCTCGTCAATAGAAATGTCCAATTTTTCAAGTTCATTGAAGAAACCTGTCAGCAACATTTCCTTTCGTTCCAACATCACGTCAGCCTGTACGGGTTGGATATTTGCCGTTTTTTTAGACATATTTTCCATATCCATATTTTATTTAGACTGACGTTTGTTGTAGATGTCGACCACCTCGTCAATTGAAATGCCGAGCATATCGAGTTCGTTGAAAAATTCAGGCAACGACTCGTTCATAAAGACCTCACGACGCATAGCCTTGATTTGCCCTATTGCCCCTTCCGACACAAAATATCCAATGCCACGACGGTTGAATAGAATGTTGCTGTTCTGCAAGTAATCGAACGAGCGCACAACAGTGTTGGCGTTCACCTCTACATTTGAGGCGTATTCACGCACCGAAGGTATACGTTCGCCTTCAGCGTAAACACCAGTAAGAATCTCATTGCAGATACGGTCAACTATCTGCATATATATTGGGTTCCTCTCTTTAAATTCCATATCGACAACTATTTAAACTTACTAACAGATACTTTTTCATACAATTTATAAGATGCCAGCGTACAGGCAATCACCACTGCCACGGTCAATCCAACAACAATAAGCGAATATGCCAGACTGCATTCCAAAGCCCAATAGTAAATTCTTTCATTAAAAATTGACAACAGAGCCACAATGCACGCAATTATCACAAATGTCTTTGCAAACTGGAATTTTTTAAAGAATACACTTCCCAATTTGAACAACGACACACAACAAACAGCACCAGAATAGGCCAAACTGTTGGCAACCCAATAGTCGCTCAAACAGAATTTGTCGCCTGCGAAAATCAAATCTCTTGACAATGTTGATACAAAAGCTATTGCCAATGGCGCTATCACATATAGCACCTCCCTCGACACATACTTTTCGCAATCAGTGGCAGGTAAACTCAAGAAGTTTATACACTTGCGTTTGTCATACATGTTTGATGACATTCGTGAAGGTAAAAACAACAAGCCACCCACAATTACAATATTCAACACACCATCAAAGAAATTCAAGGCGATAATCATGTCATAATCATCCTCAAAATGAAGATTGACAACCAATTCATAGACAAGCACTTGCAGAATACACAAAAATGCAAATACTGCCAACAATCCCCATGAGTCGCCCCATTCATGTCTTAATACATTCACGAACGACTTTATTTCAAAATTCTTTCTATTCATGGCAACCTCCTCATTTTCCTGATTTACTAAAATTAATACCCGTCAAAGTCTGACGCTTAAACAGTCTATAGGTCAATGGAATGAATATTGCCATCGGAACTAACACAACAGGCAACATACACACAACCATATGAGATACAATAGGATTCCAGTACGGCAAATACTCTAACATTGGAACCAAAAACATCAAATTGGCAATGAAAGAAGTCAAAAAGCCCACAACAAACAAAGCAAGCGCCACAAATACCGAGAAGAAAACCTTGAGTCGTTTAAACAAGACACTTGACAACAAAGACAACAAAGACCAAACAATGACAATGGCATAAACCAATACACCCCAGCACTCGTAAACATGTTCCATATATGTAGAAACATCTTCCGAATAGTCAAAATATCCAATAGTCGAGCATATAAATATTGCAATAGGCAACAGCCAATAAATCAATAATCTGCAAACAAATTTCTCCAACATCGACGCAGGAAATGTTTCAAAACTTATGAATTGCCTTTTGCCACGTGTATGAACACAAATCTGTGTTGGCAGATAAACAAACACTAACAAAAGCAAAGGAATCAATGGAAACGTAACCTCTCGTTGGTAAGGGAATGTAACCCTACATACGTACTCAAGCAAAACCAAAGCGACAAAAACAGTCGGCTCTATCCACGACAATGCCAACTCCCGTTTAAAGAGTTGCCAAAATCTTCGCAAACAAAATGTACTGTTCATTTTGCAATCCTCCCACTAAAATGCAGATTGAATTGCCGAGGCATTTGTCAACACGGCATTGAAAAGCAACTCAATGTTCAGTTGCGTCTCGCCATCGGCTGACATACGCTTGCTCACAACGCAATCACCAAGACCAGAAGGCATACTGAAAATCTCATTATCAGGATGTTGTCCTATAGGATAGTTTCCAAATGTCAATGCTGAAGTTATCTCCGTAACTGACTTGTCAAACAATGCAATTCCATTGTTGATAATGGTTATGTTGTCAATAAGATTCTCAACATCACGCACCTGATGAGTGGAAATTACAATAGTGCGGTCGTCAGTCATACATTCTGAAACCACCTTACGGAATTGGCTTTTCGACGGAATGTCAAGACCGTTAGTAGGCTCATCCATCAGCAACAATGGTGTTCTTGTGGCCAATGCAAAACATACAAACGCCTTTTTCTTCTGCCCCATCGACAAGCCATTCAGTTTTATGTCCATTCCCATATTGAAACCAGAAAGACATCTTTCAAGAACTTCCTGGCTGAAATTTGGATAAAATGGTGCATTAAGTTTCACATATTTTGAAAAACTCATTTTGGGCAAATCGAACTCTTCTGGTACAATGAAAAGATTCGCAAGAGCATCAGGATTGCGCTTCGACATATCGATGCCGTTGAAATCGACATTCCCTTTGTTAGGAAACAACAACCCGCTCATTAAATAAAGCAAAGTGGATTTGCCTGCTCCATTCAAGCCAAGCAAACCGTAAATCTTACCTTCGCTGAAGGTCAGGTTCAGGTCATCAAACACCTTGTGACCTTTATAACCAAACTGTAAATTGTTAATTGTTACCATAATACTATATATTTTAACTAGTGTATTAGTTGATTAGTACACTGCAAATATAGTACTATTTTTTAAAATGCAAGAGATGGTTGTTGTTTTTTTAGAAAAATTTAAAAATTATAATGACACTTTACAAAGTCATAAAGCATAATGAATGAAACGGAATCGCTACAAGTAAGAGTAATTTAATGTTTTAAACAATACAACTTAGGTCAAAACGCGTTTGCTAAACTGAATTTCAAATAAAATGACAATCCATGCCATAAGTGCAACGCGCAAGCAGAATAGTATGGCGCAAAAAACAAGAAAGCCCCGATTCAGCAAAGAATCGAGGCTTCTCAAAGGTAGGCGGCGTCCTACTCTCCCACTGTACGCAGTACCATCGGCGCTAAAGGGCTTAACTTCTGTGTTCGGGATGGGAACAGGTGGATCCCCTTCGCTATAGCCACCCTAATATCTTACATGCTGGAATAGAGATCAAAGAACAGCCAAACCCAAGTGTGGAATTCTTGTAAGTCTTCGGGCAATTAGTACCGCTCGGCTTTGGCATCGCTGCCTTTACACCTGCGGCCTATCGACGTCGTAGTCTCCAACGGCCCTTAAAGGAAATCTCATCTTGGAACAGGCTTCGCGCTTAGATGCTTTCAGCGCTTATCCTTCCCGAACGTAGCTACCCTGCGGTGCGGCTGGCGCCACAACAGGTACACCAGAGGTTCGTCCATCGCGGTCCTCTCGTACTAACGACAGCATTCCTCAAATTTCCAACGCCCACAACAGATAGGGACCGAACTGTCTCACGACGTTCTGAACCCAGCTCGCG
>CALABN010000085.1 GCA_937885735.1 uncultured Bacteroidota bacterium
TCGCGAACTTGGAGATGTTGTTGTTGTTGCGCCTGATTCGGTACAGTCGGGCAAGTCGAATGCCATAACTGTTGAAGGTTTTGTCAGGCTGAATTTGCGCAAAAGCGAACCAGGATTGACAGTCTATTCGGTGACAGGCACCCCTGTCGATTGTGTCAAGATGGCGCTGAACCAGATTTTGGAACGAAAGCCAGACCTGCTGTTGTCGGGCATAAACCACGGCACTAACTCGTCGGTGAGCATTGTCTATTCAGGAACCTTGGGCGCGGCAATAGAAGGCGCACTCAACGGAATACCTTCGGCGGGAGTGTCGCTTTGCAGTTACGATGCCGATGCTGATTTCAGCGTGGCTGTCAAATGTGCAGGGCAGGTGGCCCGAAAAATCCTTCAGGCTGGAAATGCTGGTGGCATCTGCTTGAATGTCAACATTCCGTATGTGCCTGAATCGGAGTTCAAAGGAATGAAAATGTGCCGTCAGTCGAAAGGCATCTGGAAGGAACACTTTGTTGTCAACAACGACCCTCACGGACATCCATATTATTGGCTTACAGGTGGATTCGTCAATCACGAGCCCGAAGCACTCGATACCGACGAATGGGCATTGACTAACGGATATGCATCAATTGTCCCTGTAAATCTTGATTTTACCGCTTACAGTCAATTTGAAAAATTAGCCTATTTGATATGAAAATGAAGGACACACCTGCAAGGGGAATGTTGGTTGGACTGATTCTGCCAATCATTTGTCTGGGCATTTTTTTGCCTCTGGTTGCCTATGGCAAGGGCTTTGAGTCGGTTGCCGAATGCGTGCACCATTTCCAGTCGTTTGGCGTGCTTTACAAGATTGTCAGTTTGAGCCTGATGCCAAATGCAGGACTGTTCTTTTGGTGGACTTACCGCAACCGCCTGAATATGGCTCGTGGAGTGCTTTCAATGTGCCTGCTCTACGGCGTGGCCATTATTGCGATATATTTTTTGTAAAAAAGACGATGCCCAATAATTGACCTAATAACTAATTGCAAATGAAGTACTATCTTATAGCAGGCGAGGCAAGTGGCGATTTGCACGGTTCAAATCTGATAAGGAATCTGAAACTTCAGGACGCCGATGCACAATTCCGGTTCTTTGGGGGCGACCTTATGTCCGAACAGGCTGGCGTAAAGCCTGTTATGCACTACAGCAGAATGGCCTTTATGGGATTTGTCAAGGTGATGATGAACCTGCGCACCATAAACGCCAATATGAACCTGTGCGAGGCCGACATTGTGGCTTGGGAGCCTGACGTGGTAATCTTCATCGACTTTGCAGGGTTCAACCTTCGTGTCGCAAAATTCGCGAAGAGCATCGGGTTGAAGACCGTATTCTACATTTCGCCAAAGATTTGGGCGTGGAAGCAGAACCGCATCAAGAAAATAAAGAAATATATTGACAAGATGCTGACAATCTTGCCGTTTGAAACCGAATTCTATAAAAAGTTCGATTACGAGGTTGAGTATGTCGGCAATCCGCTTTTGGATGCAATAGACCAGTTTGAATCGGGTTTCAGCCAGACCGAAGATGCCTTTCGTAAGGCTAACGGGTTGGGCGACAAACCAATAATAGGATTGTTGGCGGGCAGTCGTAAACAGGAGGTTCAGCGTATGTTGCCTGTGATGATAAAGGCGAGTCGGAATTTCCCCGAATACCAATTTGTGATATCGGGTGCGCCAGGTCTTTCGCAGGAGTTCTACGACAGCGTTGTCGGCAAGGACATTGACATTCCAATTGTCTTCGGACAAACTTACAACTTGTTGAAGTTCAGCAAGTCGGCGCTTGTCACTTCGGGCACGGCAACATTGGAGACTGCGCTTTTCAACGTTCCGCAGGTTGTCTGCTACAGCACCATAGCACCGAATCTTTTGTATCGTTTGGGACGCAAACTGTTGAAGGTGAAATGGATATCGCTTGTCAACCTTATTGTCGGGCGTGAGGCTGTGCGAGAGTTGGTTCAGGTTGACTTTGATGCAGGGACAGTGACTGAAGAATTGCGCAAGATACTTGACAACGGGCAATATAGACAACGCATTTTCGCCGATTACGCCTACCTTAAGGAGCGTATGGGCAATGCGGGTGCATCGGAACGTGCCTCGCAAGCGGTTGTCAAGTTTGCAAAGGCATAATATGTTATTGGCTAATCACATAAACTGTGGATTTAAGGAAAACACCCTTATATTTGACATTTGTGCCGGATGAATTGTTGGGTTTGCTTAAATAATTGAAAATTACATTGTTGGTGAAATTTTATCGATATATTCTGATTGTCTTCCTTGCGTTTGTCACATTGTGGGCAAAGGCGGAAACGGTGCGTGTCACTGTTTTCAGCCAGTCCGACATTAAGACGCTTGTATTCTCGACAGAGGAGGGAAAATACAGCCTTGTGGCCGACAATCGTCTGCTTATGCGCCTGAAAAAGAATGCGATAATCTATTTTACCATAGTCGGCAAAAAAATAAGCGTCTGGGACCAGGACGAGCATTTGGGAATCTTCAGCGAACTGTATATGACGGCATCGGCCCGCAAGAGCATCTTCAAGATAGAGCCCGCAGTGCCTTCGCTGAAAGCCCGCACCTACGACGGCGACCTGAAGGTGACGGCCGTGAACGGCAAACTGAAGATTGAAAACTACGTTGACGTGAACGATTACCTTTCGGGGGTGGTTGAGAGCGAGTCGGGACCAAAGGCACCGTACGAGTACTACAAGACGCAGGCCATAATCAGCCGTACCTATCTTTATTCGCTCATTTGGCGCGACGGAGTCGAGTCATATAGCCTTATGGACGACGTGAGCCACCAGGTTTACCTAAACCGCTGTCACCGCAACAATCTTATCCGTCAGGCAGTGGCGCACACAACCGACCTTATAATAGTCGATTCGACAAATCACCCTATCTCGGCTGTATTTCACTCAAATTCAGGCGGGCAGACGGCAAATTCCGAAGATGTCTGGCTCTCATCGACCCCATATCTGAAGTCGGTGATTGACACGTTCAGCATACGTCAGCACAATTCCGTGTGGAAAGACACCGTGTCGGTTGAGAGGTGGATTAAATATCTGAAAGATAACGGCATAAAGATAACCGACGCAAAGTCGCGAGCCGACAACCTGGCTTATAACCCAACCAGTCGCGACCGTTGCTACCATTACAAGGCCGACACCATTCCTTTGAAGAAGATTCGTGCCGATTTCGGATTCAAGTCGGCGTGGTTCTCGATTAAGCAAAAAGGAAACGTGCTTGAGTTCACAGGCCGTGGATATGGGCACGGAGTGGGCTTGTCGCAGGAAGGCGCAATGGAAATGGCCCGACAGAACTATTCATTCATCGACATTGTCAATTTTTATTACAGAGGTGTCAATGTAGTGAATATCAAAAATATAGAAAAGAAGTAGAGTTTTGTTCGGCTTTGTGTTTGCCGATATAATTATGTCAAAAAAGCAATCTTAATACAAATTAGTTGTGAGCCATAATGTCAATCAAACCAATTCTAAAGACACTAATGTAGTCGTCTATCGTTCAGATGACAATACTGTGCAACTAGACGTGCAACTGGCCGATGAAACGGTGTGGCTTACGCAACAGCAGATTGCGTCCTTGTTTGGAGTCAAGCAACCTGCTATTTCCAAACACCTATCTAATATTTTTAAGGAGGGAGAACTTGACAAGGATTCAGTCTATTCCATTTTGGAATATACTGCCAATGATGGCAAAACATATAGTACGCAATTTTATAATCTTGATGCCATATTATCAGTTGGTTACCGGGTGAATAGCAAGAATGCGACTTCATTCCGTCAGTGGGCAAATAAAGTGTTGAAGGATTATCTACTAAAAGGATATGCTGTCAATCAGCAACTTTTGCATATTGAGCAACGAATTGACAATCGCATTTTAGAACACGAGAAACGGCTTGATGCAGTTGGACAGAAAATTGATTTTTTCGTTCGTACAAATTTGCCACCTGTTGAACAAGTGTTTTTCAATGGCCAGTTTTTTGAAGCCGTGGCGCTGATTGAGCGACTTGTGAAAACTGCAACCCGCCGTGTCATAGTAGTAGATGCGTATGTCGATGCCACTACGTTTGAAATGCTCGATGTACGCGATAAAGGTGTTGTGGCCGATATATATTCAGGAAAAGATCTTTCTGTTCTACGCAATGCTCACAATGGAAATGACAATGTTGAGCCAATAAACACTCATATTTGGAATACGCCGTCGCACGATCGTTGGTTGATAATTGATGACAGTCTCTACCATTGTGGCCATTCGTTCAAAGATATGGGACGTAAATTGTCGGCCATAACTCTTATGGGAGTGCCACCTGAAAAAGTGCTTTCGGTGATAAGGTAATGCTTGTGTCTTTTTGAAACATTTCGCTTGTAACTGTATGGATTTATGTACATATGGCATTTGGTTCCAAAATCTTCAATTGCAAACTAAAATACCTCTATATTTGCCAATAATATTGATTTGGTCGTGGAAACCGGAATTGTGATAAAATCGACAGGCAGTTGGTATTTGGTGCGAAAGCCAAATGGCGATACTGTGGAGTGCCGTATAAGGGGCAAATTCCGCACCAAAGGCCTGCGGACGACCAATCCAGTTGCCGTTGGCGACAATGTCGATTTCATCATCGACGACAAGACGGGGCAAGGCTTGATACAATCGATTGGCGAACGCCGTAACTATATAATACGCAAGTCGATAAACCTGTCGAAGGAGGCGCATATTCTCGGCGCCAACATTGACCAGGCTGTTCTGGTGGTGACTCTTGTCAGTCCACGCACTTATACGCAGTTTATCGACCGATTTCTGGTTTCGGCAGAGGCGTATAATATTCCTTCGGTGTTGATTTTCAATAAAATTGATTTATACGACGAAAAACTGACTGCCGAAATGGAAGATTTGGTGTCCATTTATTCAAAAATTGGATACCGTTGCATCAAATCGTCTGTGAAGAACGGCATTGGCAATGCAGAAATAGAGGAAGTCACTCGTGGCAAACTGTCGTTGCTGGCAGGTCATTCGGGCGTTGGCAAATCCACCATTGTCAATATGCTGAATCCTGACCTTAACCTGCGCACTATGGAGATTTCCGACTCTCACGACAGCGGAGTCCACACTACCACTTATCCAGAGATGCACCCCTTGCTCAATGGCGGTTATGTAATCGATTCGCCAGGAATCAAGGGCTTTGGCACCATTGAGTTGGGCAAGGCCGAAATGTCGCATTATTTTCCTGAAATGTTTGCAGAATCGGAGAATTGCCAGTTCTACAACTGCACCCACACGCACGAACCTAAATGTGCCGTAAAGCAGGCGGTTGAGAATGGAGCCATAGCACAAAGCCGTTACAATAGTTATTTAAGCCTGTTGAATGATGAATCGGAGGATAAATATCGTCAGGAGCCTGATTAGCGTGGCATTGCTTGTGGCGGTGTGCTCGTGCGCCAACCAAAATGGGCAGGGGCAACAGACGGCTGTGGCTGAAAGTGCGCAAAGCGCACCCGCAAAGAGCCAAAAGCCAAAGGCATCGGCGAAAGCCAAACAGCAGGCGAAGCCGAAAATGGTGCGCCTCACTGAAGACAATGTGGTGGAGGAGCTGACAAGGTACGGACAGCAAAACCCCGAAACTCTGGTACGCATAACAACGCCAATGGGCTCGATGCTGATTGAACTCTACACAAACACGCCGTTGCACAGAGCCAATTTTGTCCGTCTTGTCAAGGAAAAATATTACAACGGAACGGAATTTTACCGCGTGATAAACGATTTTATGATTCAGGGAGGCGATACTGACGGATTCGACCGTTCGACCGTGAAGGACAAGTACGGCAAATGGACCATTCCTTCGGAATTCAGGCCCGACAACATTCACAAGCGTGGGGCGCTGTCGATGGTCCGCCAGTATGAGAACAATCCTGAAAAACGGTCGGAGGCGTTTGAGTTCTTCATTGTGCAGGGAACCCGTTATACCGATGGCGAACTGAACGGGACTGAATTCAACTACAATGTGAAAATAAGTCCCGAACACCGTGAAATATACAAGACAGTGGGCGGTTGCGCCTATCTTGACGGCGAACATACGGTTTTTGGCGAGGTGATAGAAGGCTTTGATGTCATTGACAAGATAGCATCGGTAAAGACCGACAATGGCGATTGGCCGATAGATGCCGTCACCATAAAAATGGAGATTGTGGGCAAGCGGTGATGCATATTCGCAGTTTGAAGTTATTTTTGCAAAAACTTAATGAAATGAACCTCTTACTTATCAGCAATTCAACTATGGCGGGAGAGCCGTATTTGGAGTACTCGAAGCACGAAATCGCGAAATTCATTGAAGGCAAGCAGAACGTGGTTTTCATACCGTATGCGGCTGTGGCTTTCAGTTTCGACGACTATGAGGCAAAAGTGAACCGCCGTTTCAAGGATTTCGGCTGTCGGGTTAAGTCGATTCACAGGTTTGACAATCCGCTCGAGGCAATAGACAATGCCGATGCAATAGTTGTGGGTGGAGGCAACACCTGGAACCTGGTCCGCCACCTTCATCTTAACAACCTCATTGAGCCTATCCGCAAGCGCGTGCTCGAAGGTATGCCATACATTGGCTGGAGCGCAGGCTCAAACGTGGCTTGCCCAACAATGCAGACAACCAACGATATGCCTGTGGTTGACCCGCTTGGGTTCGACACATTCGGGTTTGTGCCATTCCAGATAAATCCTCACTACACCGACAAACGCATTGAAGGTCACGGTGGCGAGTCTCGCGAGGAACGCATCATTGAATATCTGTCGGCTAACCCCAAATCGACGGTTGTGGGTTTGCGCGAGGGCTGTATGCTGAAGGTGGTAGGTGAGCACATTGAATATATAGGCAAACAAAACCTGCGCCTGTTTATGGGCAACCGTGAACCGTTGGAACTTGAGCCTGACGAGGATTTTGATTTTCTTTTAAAATTGTCTCTTGAACTACATTTTTTGTAAAGTGTCAAATAACATAGTTGCCATTACTGTTACAATGTTGCTTTTACCTTTACAAAAAGCCTAATAGTTGCATTTGCTTTTTCACATGTTGCATTTACAGGGTTAAAGTTGCCTTTAGTTTTTCATTCAACTAGTATATCACATCGTTTACTTTATTACTATGCTTTTGTTAAGTGTTTATAGCAACTTGCATTCTAAGAAAAAGTGAAAC
>CALABN010000086.1 GCA_937885735.1 uncultured Bacteroidota bacterium
AACAACTGAAGCCGACGGCACCGAGACAGCCGTCTGCGACCATGGTTGCGGTGCTGCCGACATACGCACAGCCGAAGGCACCAAGTTGACCGACATTGCCGGCGAAACAGCCAACGCAGTTGCCATCTACGCACACCATAACGTGATAGTTGTTGAGAATGCCGAAGCAGACATCTACGTTTACGATGCCACAGGCCGTTGCATCGCCCGTAGAGACGCGGAGTTCCACGTCTCAATCGCAATGCAGCGTGAGGGCATCTACATTGTCCGCACAGGCGGCAAGACACAGCGCGTGTTTGTAAAATAACAACCTTGTAGAGACGTTGCGCGCAACGCCTATACAATTGATAATTGATAATTGAAAATTGAAAACAAAGGGTTGCGGCGAAAGCCGCAACCCTTTGTTTTTTGCCGTTAATTCAAAATCCAAATTTGTGATTTGTAGATACGCAAAATTTTGCGTCTCAACCGCGTGAACAAATGAAATTGTTTGAAATCAAATCTTGGGTATTTTCAAATTTCAACGGACACATTCAATGTGTCCCTACCGCATTGCAACAATATGTACGGACGCGGTGCCCGCGTCTAACCGCAAAAATCCAAAATTCTACATCCTACTCCCGATGGCTATCGGGACTAAATCAAACGTCTTTCCCCTTATGCCTTTTGCCTTATTCCTTGACCCTTTTCAACTCATTTGTCTTTTGTCATTTTTTGTCAATTTGCAAACTAAAATTGTCAATTTGCAAACTTATTTTTTAAACTTTCGTATAGGTTTGCGATGAATTTTAAAACTATACTTAATGCGAAAAACATTACAAATTCTCGTGACGCTCTTTGTAGCATAGAGCGTACACTCTGTGGTTTTGGCTCAACTAATGCCAATAAACCCAGGAATACCAGTGGGGCCAATGATACCAGTAGATCCAAATCTTAATTACGAAGATGCCGACTACTCGACAACGTTGCAGGTTGGCGTTCCTGCAACTGGCACCATCAGTGCCGACGAAGACATGTACGAACTTGGTTTTGGCCCAAATTCGCCGGTGCGTGGCTATACGGTTGCGCTGAAGGCTGATGTGACTTACACCATCTGCGCTACGGTACGCACTGCCGATGGCAAGCCTGCCAATCTTGCTCCGACTGTTGCACTGCTCACAGCAGACAAAGACTACTGTCTTGAAAAGAATACTTGGAGCAGTTCGTCTTCTTCGGAGGTGTATTCGAAGGTGACTTACACGCCAGAAGCCGATGGCAACTATTGTGTCCTTGGAGCAAACAGTTTTTATGGTTCAAGCATCGAAAGTGCCTACTACTCCATTTCGGTTTACGAAACGCCTTATTGCACTGCCGAAAACGCCGAATACACAGCAATCGGCCTTGGCGAAAACACAGGCACGCTGTCTTTCGCTTCCGATGCTTATTATTATAGTAGTGGTAATGGTTATTATAATGCAAAGTTCCTTAAGGTTAGCCTGAAGGCTGGCGAGACATACAGTATCAACTACCAGCTAAGCAAAAAGGCGAAGGAGGCATATGGCCTTGCACCTTACATTGCTATTGACGGAGGATACCCATATTCCAATGGTACCGATTTTGCCGATAGCTGTAGCGTGCTGACAATAACCATTACGCCAGAAGCCGACGGCGACTGCAAAATCGCAATCTGGAATGGCTGGGGTGGCCCTATCCCTTGCGAGTACGACTACAAGCTGACCATCCGCCAGTTGGACAAGGCAAGCGGATTGGCCTCTCTCGATTGCAGTACAGAATACACTGTAGGTTCCGTTATTTCGGGCTCTCTCAATGCCGACGACAAACAGGTCTATTGCAGTAGTGATTATTACGGATATGCCGAAGGCTACAGTGTGAATGTACCTAACGATGGCAACAAATATGCGTTTTTCTTCAAGGAGGAATCTGACAACACCTTTAAAAAGGCATCCGTTGTGCTTTTCAAAAAGGCATTTAGTGATGCTCCATTTGCCCATACAGAAGGTTTTCCCGACCCTATATTTTTGAGTTGTGTAGTTTCTGCCGGCCAATACAAGCTGGCCCTCATGAGCGACCAGATGAACTCGGCCGACTATAAGTTCGCCATTCGCAAAGTGGCTACCCAGCCATCCGATATCGACTTCTCAAGAAAACTCACTGTTGGCAAGTCGCAGTCGGAATATGCCGATCCATTCTCTACACAGCCATTATCGACTTCAGAATCATTTTTTGCCTATTATTCTGGCTACAGTGTCGAACTCGAGAAGGGCGTGACTTACAAGTTCAGCACCACTGCCAAGGATGTGTCATCTGAATTAGCTCTGTTTGCCGAAGGAGACATGGATACTCCATTAAAAAATGTCACGTCAGATTACGATGACGAGACCAAAACCTATAGCGCTGAATTCTATTGCACACCAGACGAAACCGGCACCTACAACCTGGTTGCGCAGTTCGGCAATGGCTACTTTGGCACGCCAGTGAAATACATGGTTGAGGAAGTGTCATCACTTGCCGATTTGCTCAACAACGCAACCGAGCTGACTGGAACGCACACGGCCCAGCTCGATTTCAGCAAGGATGCACAGCTTTTCGACTCAGGATTGGAGGGCGTCATGTTGCTGGGCAAAGCCTATAAGATGTCGTTGGCAGAGGGCGAATTATTGATGGAGCAATGGTCCGATCGTATCAGTTACCTATTATTCAATAAGGATGCCGAAGGCAATTTCCAAATGTCGAATCTTAATGGTGATAGTGAATATTTTTCATATTCTGCCGATGCCGATACTGTGCTGTATTTTGTCTTGGCAGTTCAACCAAACGTCTCAAATGAAAAAGTATCTATGGCGGGTTTTGTCTGCAAGCCTATTGTACAGCTTCTCGACGGTGCAGTTGAGGTTGCTCAGTTGCCTTATACTGCAAGTGGCGTGTTCAACGCCTTTGACAAAGACGCTCAGATGTGTATTTCGGGCGGAGTATGTGGCGTCTATAAGCTGAACATTGCCAAGGGCGAATATGTAAATTACTCATTCGAGGCAACAGCCGGTGGTGCATGGTTTGTTTACAGCAAGGTTGATGGCGAATATGTATTTGTACATGATTTCTATGCCGGAGCAAGACTTGGCGGTTTTGATAAGGATACCACCTTGTATGTGGCTAATGCCATTAATGGTACAATGTCGCCATATAATGTCACCATAAATAACGGCAATGCCATAACCCTGACCGAGCTGTTCAATGGCGCAACCGAGATAGGCAGTGTTCCGTTCTATGCCGAAGGCAATTCAGCCCAAAACTCTACGCTTACCAACATTAGGGAATACATTGCTCTACCTAATACTTGGGACGATGATTCCGATCGCTTCACCTACGCCAATGCCTACAAGCTGTCGCTAGAGGCAGGCGAAAGCGTGCGCATCGACTACTCGTCAACTGAAGATGCCTTTATGCTTCTCTACAGCAAGAAAGCTGGCGGAACGTATGACCTTATCGATTCAAAAGATGGTGGCAACAACGATTCGTTCTACGGCGATGGCGAGTATTACGACTTCACGGCACTAACCGACACTACAATCTACATCTACGTTGCGCCTTACGACCAACTTACACAAACCAACTGGGCATTCAATGTGATGATGGACAAGAAAGTTCCAAGTGCCGACTTGACTCTTGCCGATTTGCTCGACAGTGCCACCGAGGTGGACATGAATGCTTTGCGTACCGATGGATATGCAATGTTTAATGGCGGGGCAACCGAGCTGTACAATACATCGAATTACATTCCTTGGGCTAATAATCTGACAACTACCGCTGTAGCCTACAAGTTCTTAGTGCCTGCTGGAGCCAATATCAATCTTTACAATCTGAAGAATGATGTTTACGAAGGATTTTACTTCCGCAAGACAGCCAACGGGTACAAGTATTGTGACCGGAGTGAAAAACTGATGCGCGACAGCGCAGGCGATACTCTTTATGTAGTTTCGTTGAGTAACAGCCATTCAACTTATGCTTATGTGCATGTTCTCGAGTTTTATGAAAATGTTACAGAGCTCAAATACCCTGATTTTATGTTCGAGCAGGAGCCAACCAAGGAAGATGTCATGGTGGCATTGTTCGAGAACAATCCATACTTTGTCAATTGCTTCGGCGACACTATTGTTGTCAGCATGGATGAGATAGGAAGGAATGGCAAAATTAAAGGTTGCAACATCAATATGGCGGGTCACGAGCTTACATACTATGTCAGCTATAACAGATCTTATCTTAATGACTGTTACAATATCAATGTTTCTGAAATCAAGGCACGCTTTGGAGTTTCGTTCACTTTGGCAGTGTCAGCAACTGGCAATGGTACGGTAAACAGCAATGTGTCGGGCAAGTACCTGAAAGATACTGAAGTTGCCATCAGCGCCGTGCCGGCAGAGCACTACCACTTTGTAAAGTGGAGCAACGGCTCGTTAAAGGCAACCGATACAATCGTGGTTGTATCTGATACCGCATTGGTAGCCGAGTTTGCCATCGACACATACAATGTTGAGCTTTCTGCCGAGAACGGTACAGTGACAGGTGCAGGCGAATACGGATACGGTTCGGCCGCAGCCATTGCCGCAACACCTGCCGAAGGCTTCCACTTTGTACAGTGGAGCAACGGCTCGCTAAAGGCAAACGATACAATCACAGTTGTCAGCGATACCGCATTGATAGCCGAGTTTGCGGCTCATCAGTATGGCGCATGGGATACCACTTTGGTAGCAACTTGCACAGCATCAGGCTTGCGTACTCACGCTTGCGCTTGTGGCGAAGTGGAAGTTGACACAATCCCAGCACATGGTCACACCATAGTTGTCGACCAAGCCGTAGCCGCAACATACACTTCAACAGGCCTTACCGAAGGCAAGCACTGCTCTGTCTGCGACAGCGTATTTGTGGCACAGCAGGTAATACCGATGCTGTTAAACGAGGTGACAAATGTTGAAGTCAGCACATTGCCAGCCAAGACAACCTACAAGCAAGGCGAGGAGCTCGATGTGACAGGCGGCGTGGTAACCGTAACCTACAGCGACGAGTCATCACAGACATTCGACATCATAGCCGAAATGGTTAGCGGCTTCGACAGCCAGAAACTCGGCACACAGCAGTTGATTGTAACAGTCAGCGGCGTAAGCCAGACGGCGACCTTCGAGGTGACCGTAGAAAAGGCCGATGCCATAGACGAGGAACTGTCAGCCGCAGTAGTCATCTACGCTCATCACAACACAATAGTTGTAGAGAATGCTGAAGCCGACATTTACGTTTACGATGCCACAGGCCGCATGATAGCACGCGAGGCAGTGACCAGCAACCGTATGGAAATGCAGATGACCGAGCAGGGCATCTACGTTGTCCGCACAGGCGACAAGACACAACGCGTGTTTGTAAAATGAAATTCGTAGGGACGCGGCGCCCGCGTCCGATAATTGACCAAAAGGGTTGCGACGAAAGTCGCAACCCTTTTTTGTTTGTCATTTGCTATTGGCTTGTTTGTTAATCGGACGTAGCACGCAATGCTTTATAAACGAATATAATCGTCGGTGTTTCATTTTATTGTAGAGGCACAAAATCTTGCGCCTCTACAGAACCCGCATACAATCAATGTGCCCCTTGCTTGCTAAACGGATACGGCACATCCCCGCCAAACGCCGTTGGGCATTGGCGAGTGTAATAACCCCCACTGACTTTTCGACTTATTTCTTCTTTTTCGGATTGGCGGGAAACCACCCTTTCTTTACGCGTTGTTCCTGCTCAAACAGTTCCAGAATCGACCAGAAGCAGCAGAATGCAAGCACTCCTGTCACCGACGAAAAAACAAGGTCCTCAATCAACAGCGAGACTATTGAAAAAATTATTCCGGCAAAGGCAAACGCCCACCAGCATTTCTTCCCAATATAGTATTCAGCCTTGATTACAATCGGGTGAAACGCGCCGATGAGTACAAAGGATGCGGCTCCAAGTATTATTCCAGACCAGTTCATGATTACGAGTGTTCAGTAAAAAGTGAAACATTGAAAATCGGGATTGTGAATATCTTTATACATTGAAAATCAAAGACATGCCACAAAATCTCATAAATCCAAGGCCAATATTAATGGATAAATTCGTGTTTGTCATAGGTTCTCGCAAAAAAATGATAGCAAAGTGTCAAAATGCATATTTAAAAGACAAAAAATGTGATGTGAAAACCAGTTCAAGGTCCGATTGCTTCTGAATCATATTCAACGATATTGCAGAACCAGATGCCTAAAACGGCTTCTGCCTGCACCTGATAGGCTCCACGATAAACTTTCTGCCCATAGGCGTCAACTAAAAAAACGCGCAATAAAGTTTTTTTTACAAAAAAAATGTTCCTACCTTTAAAAGACGCTTTCGAACCTAAATGGCGACAATGCGAATGTAGCCTTCACGTGTAATCCATACTTTTGGTTTATAGGAGGCTACGCTTAAAAGTTGAATCTTAATTTGATGATATGAGAGCAATAAAACTATTGATTGCATCGTGCCTGTTGTTGACGGCAAATTCAATCTTTGCGCAGGAGACCTCGGATTATCAGCCGGAAAATCAAGACGCCGTTGTCGCCACTCAAGCCGACAATGCCGTTGCGCCTGATGCCGACAAGTTCGATGCTGGCGAGGTTATCATGCACCATATCAAGGATTCTCACTCATGGCATTTCTACGACAAGTCAAGCAAGGATGGTGGCGAGTCGCCAGTAGCCATTCCGCTTCCCGTAATATTGTACTGCGAAGGGCATTTGGACATATTCATGTCGTCGGCATTTGAGCATGGCGAATCCACAGTGTGGAAAGATGACCGCGAGTACATACTTCATCATGACAAGATTTATCTGGCCGAAGATGGTCAAATGAGATATGGCGAGCATGGCGAAATACTTAACGAGATGCCCGTTGACCTTTCAATTACCAAAAATGTGGCATCGCTTATGCTATCGGCAATATTGTTGCTGTGGATTTTCATTGCAACTGCCCGCGGTTACAAGAAGATGGGTTCCGTCCCAACTGGCTTGCGTGGGTTCACCGAACCGCTTATCCTTTTTGTAAAGGACGAGATAGCAGTCCCCAACCTTGGCGAGGAGCATTACCGCAAGTATCTTCCTTATCTGCTTACATTGTTCTTCTTTATTTGGATAAACAATATGCTGGGCTTGCTTCCAATGGGAGCCAACCTGACGGGCAACATTGCCGTGACTTTGCTTTTGGCGTTGTTTACATTCATCATTACAAACGTGTCGGGCTCTAAACATTATTGGAAGGAGATAGTCCGTATGCCGGGTGTTCCAATTGCCATTCAGCCTATCATGACCGTCATTGAGTTCATTGGCTTGCTTACAAAGCCGTTCTCACTGATGATTCGATTGTTTGCAAACATCACGGCAGGTCACATCATTGTGTTGAGCTTTATTTCACTCATATTCATATTCAAGTCAGTGCTCATATCGCCAGTCTCGATAGTGTTTGTGCTGTTCATGGACGTGCTTGAGTTGCTGGTGGCCGCATTGCAGGCCTATATTTTCACCATGCTTACTGCAATGTATATAGGTATGGCGGTTAAGACAGAAGAATAGACAGTTTACTAAATATTAATTTAAAAAGTAACGATTATGGAACCATTTTCAGTAGGTGCAGGCTTGGCAGTATTAGGCGCAGGCTTGGCAGTAATTGGAGCAGGATTAGGCATTGGCCGTATCGGTGGTCAGGCAATGGACGCCATTGCACGTCAACCGGAAGCAGCCGGCAAGGTACAGACCAACATGATTATCTCTGCAGCATTGGTTGAAGGTTGCGCATTGTTTGCAATTGTTGTTTCATTGCTTGCATCACTTTAATCATTCACCTGAAAACTAACAAATGTCCCTTGCAGCGATTGGCTGCAAGGACATTTTAAACAAAAAGAATTATGGATTTAGTAACCCCACAGATAGGCTTGCTTTTTTGGACAGTGCTCATCTTCCTGGTATTGGTGTTCCTGCTCGCAAAGTTTGCGTGGAAGCCAATCCTGAACATGGTGGAGGAGCGCACCAAGAATATTGAGGATGCCCTCAATTCGGCCGAGAATGCCAAAAAGGAAATGGCTGGCTTGAAGGCCGAAAACGAGCAGATAATGAAAGAGGCACGCGCCGAGCGCGACAAGATAGTCCGTGAGGCACGCGAGATGAAGGACAAAATCATCGAGGAGTCGAAGGAGACTGCAAAGGCTGAAGCCGACAAGATTATGCTTCAGGCACGCAAACTCATCGACGACGAGAAACGTGCCGCCATGAACGAACTGAAAGACCAAGTGGCTACACTGTCTGTCGAGATTGCCGAAAAAATCCTTGCAAGGGAACTGGCCGACAAGAAAAGCCAGGCCGAACTGATAAACGACATTCTGAACCAATCAAACTTCAAGTAAGATGGACCAAAGCAGAATAGCCGTCAGGTACGCTAAAGCACTCTTTGAGGCGGCATTGGAGAAAAAGGTTGTTGAAGAGTTGAAAAAGGACATCGACTTTGTTGCGCAAGTGTGCGCCGACGAGACGATGCTTCAACTCATCGAGAGCCCTGTTTGCAAGCCGTCGGAAAAGGTTAAGGCCTTTGACGCCATTTTTGGCAAAAAGGTGAATGCCTTGACGCTCAATTTCTTGCAAATGGTAATCGGCAACAAGCGCGAACGCTTTATTCCAGCTATGTGCCGCAACTTTGCCAGCCGCTACTACAATTACGCCAACATAAAGCAGGCGCACATTGTCACAGCACAGGCATTGGACAGCAAGATGGTTGAGAAAATAAAGAAAGCCATTGCGGGCATCTGCAAGGCCGACGTTGAAATATCGACATCGGAAGATGCAAGCCTCATTGGCGGATTTGTGCTTCGCATCGACGACCAGCAACTTGACGCCAGCGTCAGCACAAAACTGCGCACCATTAAACAAGAGTTTACTGATACAACGATTAATTAGATAAAAACCAAAATATTATGGCAGATATCAAACCTTCAGAAATATCGTCGATACTGAAGCAACAGTTGGATGGCTTCAAATCGGCAAATGAGTTCAACGAGGTTGGTACCGTCTTGACTATCGGCGACGGCATTGCCCGCATCTACGGACTGTCGAACGCCCAGTCAAACGAACTGATTGAGTTTGAAAACGGAGTAAAGGGTATTGTGCAGAACCTTGAGGAAGACAATGTTGGAGCCGTGCTTTTAGGCCCTTCTGACGGAATCAAGGAAGGCGACACCGTTAAGCGTACCAAGCGCATCGCATCAATCAATGTGGGCGAGGGTGTAATTGGCCGTATCATCAACACCATTGGCGAACCTATCGACGGCAAGGGACCTATCACAGGCAAACTTTACGAGATGCCTCTTGAACGCAAGGCCCCTGGCGTTCTGTTCCGTCAGCCAGTGAAGGAACCATTGCAGACAGGCCTTAAGCCAGTCGACGCAATGACACCTATTGGCCGTGGCCAGCGCGAACTTATCATCGGCGACCGCCAGACAGGAAAGACAGCCATTGCCATTGATACCATAATAAACCAAAAGAGTTTCTACGAGGCAGGCAAGCCTGTATATTGCATATATGTAGCCATTGGACAAAAGGGCAGTACTGTGGCCAATGTGGCAAAGACTTTGGAAAGGTACGGCGCCATGGCTTATACCGTGATTGTCTCGGCAACCGCATCTGACCCTGCCGCAATGCAGTTCAACGCGCCATTCGCAGGCGCTGCCATCGGCGAGTATTTCCGCGATTCGGGACGTGCTGCCTTGGTGGTTTACGACGACTTGTCGAAACAGGCGGTTTCTTACCGTGAAGTGTCGTTGCTGCTTCGTCGTCCACCTGGCCGTGAGGCATATCCTGGCGACGTATTCTACTTGCACAGCCGTCTGCTCGAGCGTGCCGCAAAAATCATCGATTCCGATGAGGTTGCACGTCAGATGAACGACCTTCCGCAAGTGTTGAAGGACGCCAAGGACGAGAACGGCGAGCCATTTGTAAAGGGTGGTGGCTCGTTGACAGCGTTGCCAATCATTGAGACACAGGCAGGCGACGTTTCGGCATACATTCCTACAAACGTGATTTCCATCACCGACGGACAGATTTACTTGGAGTCAGACTTGTTCAACTCGGGTATCCGTCCAGCCATCAACGTCGGTATTTCAGTATCGCGTGTTGGTGGTAATGCGCAAATCAAGAGTATGAAGAAGATTGCCGGCACCTTGAAAATCGACCAGGCACAGTTCCGTGAGTTGGAGGCATTCTCAAAATTCGGTTCCGACCTCGATGCCGCCACTATGGCAGTGCTCGACAAGGGGCGCAAGAATGTTGAAATATTGAAACAGGGCCAGTATTCGCCAATGCCGGTAGAGAAGCAAATCGCTATAATCTACTGTGGCGTGAAGGGTCTGCTTGCAAACGTGCCAATCAGCAAGGTCCGCGAGTTTGAGGGCGAATTCCTTGAGACAATGGAACTGAAGCACCGCGACGTACTTGACGAACTCAAGAGCGGAGCGTTGACCGAAAATGCCGAAAATGCAATTCGCGAGACAGTTAAGGAGTTGACATCGAAATACGAATAACTAAAATAGATTGAGATATGGCAAACCTGAAGGAAATCAGGCAAAGAATAGCCTCCGTGCAGACAACAAGGCAGGTGACCAGCGCTATGAAAATGGTGTCGGCTGCAAAACTGCGCAAGGCTCAAGATGCCGTTATCAAGATAAGGCCATTTGCCGACAAATTGACTGAAATACTGTCGAACCTGTCGGAAAGCCTGAAGGAGTCGGGCGATTTTGTGTTTGCCAAAAGCAATGGTGAAGGCGACAAGGCGTTGATTATTGCAATCAACTCAAATAGAGGTCTTTGCGGTGCTTTCAATGCCAACGTGAATAAGCAGACGGCACAACTGATTGCCGATTGCAAGGCCGAAGGATTTGTCAACGTAGATGTACTTGCCATTGGCAAAAGCGCTTTCGATTACGGCAGGCGTTGCCACTGGAACGTGACCGAAAAAAACGACTTGTACTCTGCTCTGGATTTCGCCCATTCGAGCCCTATCCTTGAGCAGGTCATGGCCGATTTCGGAGTAGGAAGGTACGACAAGGTTGTTATGGTTTACAATGTATTCAAAAACGCATCGACGCAAGTCGTTTCAGTTGAGCAGTTGTTGCCTATAGCAATGAACGTGGAGCCTTCGTCGACAAACACAAACTACATTTTTGAGCCTTCGCAAGACACTTTGGTGGAGAAAATTCTGCCAATGTCGCTCAAAATGCAGTTCCATAAGGCTTTGCTAAACTCGTTCGCCGCAGAGCACGCCGCCCGTATGACTGCCATGCACAAGGCAACCGACAATGCGACCGAACTTTTGCGTACGCTCAATTTGCAGTACAACAAGGCTCGTCAGGCCGCAATTACTAACGAAATAACAGAAATAGTTGGCGGTGCCGATGCACTGAAGGAGTAGCCGCCATTTAACATTACAAAAAGGGCATTAATGAATAAGATTTTAGTGACAGGAGGAGCCGGTTTCATAGGTAGCGCATTAGCCGAAAAACTAATCAGCAACCCTGATAACTACGTGGTTATCGTCGATAACCTATCAACCGGCCACATTGGGAAATTGCCCGATTTGCCAAAGACAAATTGGCGCTTCATAAAGTGCGATGTCAACGACTACGCTGAAATTGCACCTGTGATGACAACTTACCAGTTTGATTATGTGTTCCATTTCGCCGCGGTGGTAGGCGTATTGCGTACGCAGCAGTACCCTGTCAGCGTGCTTAAGGACATTGACGGTATAAAGAACATACTGTCATTGTCGAAAAACACTACGGTAAAGAGAGTGTTCTTCTCATCATCGTCTGAAATATACGGCGACCCTGTAGAAATACCGCAGAGCGTTTATACAACTCCGCTTAACAGCCGTTTGCCGTATGCTGTGGTCAAGAATGTGGGCGAGGCGTTTATGCGGTCGTACAAGCAGGAGTACGGGTTGGACTACACCATTTTCCGATTCTTCAATACGTACGGACCTAAGCAGAGCCGCGACTTTGTGATGAGCAAGTTTATGCTGGCCGCATTCAACAACCGCGATATCACCATCTATGGCGACGGCTTGCAGACACGCACATTCTGCTACATCGACGACAACATCGACACAATTCTTACCGCATTCTACCAGAATAAGGTGGTAAACGATGTGATAAACATAGGCGGCAACCGCGAGGTCACTATTAAGGAATTGGCTGAAATGATTATCCGCGAGACGGGTTCAAAGTCGAAAATTGTGTATGTCGATCCGCTTAAGGAAGGCGATATGCGACGCCGTCAGCCAGACAACTCTGACATGAAGAAGTTGCTTAACCGTGAATTGACAAAGGTTGACGAGGGCATCCACAAGATTATCGAAAAAGGTTTGTTTGAACTAAATATTGGCAAGTAGTGGATTCGATAAACGACATATTATCAAAGATTGAAGCACGCATCGGTTCGCTACAGTTAAACCGCGAGCCACAAAGCCTCTATGAGCCGATTTCGTACTCAATGGGCAACGGTGGCAAGCGCATCAGGCCGTTGCTTACAGTGCTTGCCTGTCAGGCTTTCGACCCAAACAAGGCCGAAGATGCCTACACGCCTGCAATTGCGTGGGAAATGTTCCACAATTTCACGCTGTTGCACGACGATTTGATGGACAAGGCGCCCATACGTCGCGGGAAGCCTACCGTGCCTGCCAAATACGGCGACAATACGGCCATTCTTTCGGGCGACACAATGCTGATTGAGTCGTTCAAGATTATGAACCAGACCAACAGTAGCAGCCTTAAGCAGATAAACGAACTGTTCACCCGTACGGCACAAGAGATATGCGAGGGACAGATGTACGATATGGAGTTCGAAACCCGCAACGACATCACCGAGGATGAGTACATTGAAATGATCAGGCTCAAGACTTCGGTAATGATTGGCGCTTGCCTTATGACGGGTGCCATTATGGGCGGCGCATCGGATGAAAATGCACAGTTGCTGTATGACTTCGGCATCAACCTTGGTCTTGCTTTCCAGTTGCGCGACGACCTTCTTGACACGTTTGGCGATCCTGCAACCTTTGGCAAGCGCATTGGTGGCGACATTGTCTGCAGTAAGAAGACATATTTGCTCATCAAGGCTTTGCAACTGGCTTCGCCCGACGACTTGGCAATAATGAACGATTGGCTGAACCGCAAGGAGTTTGACGAAGAGGAGAAGATAACAGCAATCAAGTCGATGTACCTGAAATACGGGATTGACAAGGTTGGACAAGACAAAATTGAGGAATTTGACAAAAAAGCCACGCATATTTTGGACAAACTGGCAGGCAACGTCATAAATGTGGAACCGTTGCGTGAAATATGTCTAAAACTGCTAAATCGCAATAAATAAATAGAATAACTAATAAAACATTCAAGAAAATGGCTGGAAATATTGGTAAAATCGTTCAAATCATCGGTCCTGTGGTGGATGTGAGTTTTGAAGAAGGCAATATGCCTAACATATTGGATGCACTTGAGATAAAGCGTCAAGACGGAACAACCCTTGTGTGCGAGGTCGAGCAACACATTGGCGAAAAAACCGTGAGAGCGATTGCTATGGACTCTACCGACGGATTGAGCCGTGGTGTTGAGGTCGAGGCGACTGGCGCTCCTATCAAAATGCCTATTGGCGACCAAATCAAGGGTCGCTTGATGAACGTTACTGGAAATACAATCGATGGTATCGGACAGTTGCCAAAGGAAAACGGCTATCCTATCCACCGTCCTGCTCCAACCTACGACCAATTGTCGACCGACTCCGAGGTGCTGTTTACCGGCATCAAGGTCATCGACCTTATCGAACCATATACCAAGGGTGGCAAGATTGGCTTGTTTGGTGGCGCCGGTGTAGGCAAGACAGTGCTTATTCAGGAGTTGATCAACAATATCGCAATCGGCTATTCGGGCATTTCGGTTTTCGCCGGAGTTGGTGAGCGTACCCGTGAGGGCAACGACCTTCTGCGCGAGATGATTGAGGCCGGAATTGTCGACTATGGCGAAGAGTTCAAGAAGAGTATGGAAGAAGGTGGCTGGGACTTGTCAAAGGTTGACCAGGAAGCCTTGAAAAACTCGAAACTTGCAATGGTGTTCGGACAGATGAACGAACCGCCTGGCGCACGTGCTCGTGTGGCATTGTCAGGACTGTCGGTGGCCGAGAGTTTCCGCGACGGTGACGGCACAGGCAAGGGACGTGATATACTGTTCTTCATCGACAACATATTCCGTTTCACGCAGGCAGGCTCCGAGGTGTCGGCCTTGTTGGGGCGTATGCCGTCAGCCGTAGGCTATCAGCCTACATTGGCAACTGAAATGGGTAATATGCAGGAGCGAATCACATCAACAAAGAACGGCTCAATCACATCAGTGCAGGCCGTCTATGTGCCTGCCGACGACTTGACCGACCCTGCTCCGGCAACGACATTCGCCCACTTGGACGCAACAACAGTGTTGAGCCGTAAGATATCGGAACTTGGCATCTATCCTGCTGTTGACCCGCTTGAGTCAACTTCACGCATCCTGACCGAGGAGGTTGTGGGCAAGGCTCACTACGATACCGCTCAACGTGTAAAGCAATTGCTTCAGCGCAACAAGGAATTGCAGGATATCATCTCAATTCTTGGTATGGACGAACTTTCAGAGGAGGACAAACTTGTCGTACACCGCGCACGTCGTGTACAGCGTTTCTTGTCGCAACCATTCCACGTTGCCGAGGCATTTACCGGCCTGAAGGGCGTGTTCGTCAAGATTGAGGACACTATCAAGGGCTTCAATATGATTATGGATGGTGAAGTTGACCAATATCCAGAGGCTGCCTTCAACCTTGTCGGAACCATTGAGGATGCCATTGCAAAGGGTGAGAAGATGCTGGCTGACGCTAAGAAGTAATTGTGATTTAGGAATCAGGATGCAGGGTATATTAAAATCATAAATGAGCACATTTTGACTGTCTTCGCATCTGATGCCTATGATTAAATTCTTATTTCACATTTAAAATTTGTGATTTAACTATGAATGCAGAAATTGTCACACCTGATAAGAAAATCTATAGCGGGAACGTTACGCTCGTAAGCGTTCCGGGTGTTATGGGTTCGTTTGAAATACTTAACGGTCACGCACCAATTATCTCGGCTCTTGCAAAAGGCCAGATAAGGGTTATTGAGGATGATGCCGACAAGACGGAGCAAGTCTTCGATATTGAGAGTGGCATAGTAGAGGTTAAGGACAATAAGGTGAATGTACTTATTGAAAAATAGTTGCATTTCCTTTGCAATATCAATGAGCCGGGCGTCTTTGGTTGCCCGGCTTTTTTTTGTGATGGCAGGTTTTGTTGCGCATAAAAAAGGCGGAAAGCAATGCTGCTTTCCGCCTTTTGTGCTATTGTCGATAGTCAATTGACTATTTCTTTGCCTTTATTTCAATGTATGTGGTTCCCATTTCCGACCAATCACCATTGTCGTCACATACTCTGAATTCAATTTTTTGCAAACCATCGCAGTCGAATATGTAACCCATCTTCTTCAATTCGTTTGTAACTTTATAAACCTCTCCGTTGCTGTTGGTTATGGTATATTCGTATTGCACAATGTGTCCGCCGAAATCGCTGTCTTCGTCATAAGCTTCGGACATGTCAATTAGAACTTCGCGACTGTCAAGATTGCCAACCAAAGACACCTTGCATTTTGCTACAGGCTTCTTGTTTGTGAAGCTGGTAATGATAAACCTAATCTTGGTCTCTTTGCCATATATGTCGGTTGCAACAATTGTTCCTTTGCATGAATCTACGTTGTGAGTTGTTATGAAAAATTCGTTGTCACCAAATTCGAAGTCGAAATCGCCAACCTTGTCAATAAGGAAAATTCCATTTCCATTTTGTTCGGGGTCGGACAAATTAAAATTAAAAGATGCTTCCTGATCTACTTTGACGAATCCCGTCAATAGCACGCTGTCGCCAGTAGTTGTCCACATCAAATTTGGGGCTTTGTCTTGTTCATAGAAGTAATCTTTGCTATTGCAGCTTGCAAACAAGATTACACACGCTGTGATTATAAGCGATTTTGCGATTATGTATGTTTTTCTCATTGTCATTACCCTCCATTAGTTGAATTTTCTGTTCGCTTTGTTACCCATGCCAGGAAGCATCCAACTGCCTCCAAGACCAAATAATGGCGATATGCTGCCTGTTTTACTTAAACCAAACGTTTCTTTGGCTTCAGCAAAAATGCTCCAATCAGTGTTAATGTAGTAAGTTACCTTGAATCCCATTTCACCCATAAGCATAAAAGTGGTTTTGCTTTTGTCCTCCACTTTGCTTTTCATATTGTCTAATCCCAATTGGCATCCTATCAAGCCTTCCAAATAGAACATATTGTATATGCTGGTAATGTTCAGGACCATTTGATTGTCCAATGTGAACTTGGTGAATTTTGTGTAGTCATGTTTGCCTCCCATGATATTCAATCGTGAGTCTAAGCTTATCATGTTTGAGAAGCGATAGTTCTCGCCTATAAAACCGCCGTATGATTCGTTACTAATCAATCCTCCAGCAGAAACATTCATGACGCCTTTTATACGGTTTATTGGTGCTTGTGCATAAGAGTTATCTACTACAAAAACCAGGGAAATGGCGACGATTGCCGCCATTTTCCATTTATCAATTCTTATTTTCATTATTTATTATATCGTATTAGTATTTAACAACTTTTGTTCTATTGATGTTGCCATCATTCTCGACAGACAAGATATAGATGCCTTGAGGATAAGGAGTCATATCTATTTCTACTATTTCATCTTCGTTCGACACAAATAACACTTTGTTTGTTTCGTCGTACAAAGTGACTTTGCCGCTTTGTTGCATTTCAACAGTTAGTTTATCCTTGACAGGATTAGGATAGACTTTGTAGTTTGTCGCAATTTCGCCATCAATGTCGACACCACCACCAAGCCAACCTTCAGCAGTTATGAGTTTAGATTGTTTCAGGGTTTCAGTACATCCTTCCTCGCTAATTATAGTCAGGGTCACGTCGAATGTACCTTGTTCGTTGTAGTAGTGCCAAGGATCTGGCATATTTGATCCATCAGAACCATCGCCGAAGTCCCAAACGCAGGTCGCAAACTCGTCGCTTTCATTGCCAAAATGAACTACGTCGCCAGCTTCTATTGACAACTTAGAGCATGTAAATGCTGGTTTCAGTTTTACTATAGTTAGATCAATGGTTTTCTCACCAGTTTTGTTCATGTCTTTGTCATATGAAGACAATACGATTGTGGTGTTTTGTGTCAACCTGTTAATCTTTAAGTCCTTGCCAGAGCTTAACAAATTGCCGTCAGATGCAGTCCATTTATATGTGGTGCCAGTTGTATCTTCAACGGTAATTGACACATCTTCGCCATAGCAATAGCGTTTTTTGAGATTGACTATCGTTAATTCAGATTCCTCAATAACAAATTTTACAATGTTGCTGTATACCTCTGTGCAATAGCTTATGGCAGACCTATAGAACATTGTTGTCTCGGTTAAGGATTCAGGTTGATAATCTTTTCCTGTTGCACCGGCAATTGTTTCAAAGTCCATTTGACCTTCAGTTTTCTTGTACCATTGGTATTGGAAGGCAGAATCACATTCGGCATCTATTTCACTCAATATCATAGATGGGGTTGTTCCATGTTTTATGGTTTCTACCTCAAGATGATTTTGGCCTATGCCTATCTCACCTGGCAATATTTCGCCTAGGACAGTAATTAGTATAGGATCTGTGTCAACATATTTACCATTTGACATATACAATCTGGCTTTAAAATAGGTGCTGACCTTTAGTGCTTGGTTGCTGTCAAATGTAAGGGTGTTTCCCGATTCATTTTCCAATTGACTATATGAATTTTCGTCAATTGCCTTGGCAAACCATGAATATGCGGTATATGTTTCGCTGCCGATATTGTTTATGGAAATGCTGCTTGGTACAGTATTATAGCAAATGCTCATACCTGTTCCGTTATTCAAGGTAGGTTTGTCAGGTATGGCAGAATTGATGACTGTCAGCAACAATGAATCGCCATAAATGGTGTCTTCGCATATGTTGTCGGTTATGCTATATTTGAAATATGTGTTCATTGTATAGGCGGAATGGTCAACGATGTACTTGTTGCTATCAGCGTGATTGATTTGCAGCCAAGCATCATTTCCTTCAGTCTTGTAATACCAAGAATAGGTATAGTAGTCGGAAATATTGTATAAAGTGTTGCTATACAATGTCGATGTTCCGGTATCTCCAATGTTTATTGTTGCTTGATTTATGATGGTGGACTCGTCGAATGAACTGTTGCCCTTTGCTAAAGATTTCCTTTGAGTGACACTGAAGTTGCCAGTTGCATATCCGGACATTACGTCTGTACATTTGTCGTACACTTCTACAGTGTAAATAGTAGTTCCTTCAGTTTTTGTGCTTGAGCCAAAGTGGCTGTCGATAAGTGAATCGGTTGTACTCAAGACGACATTGTCAAAATCCACATAATTGGCAAACCATTTATATGAATAGTTGCCGGTTCCACCTTGTGCTTCAACCTTTAATGTGCCAAGCTGGTCGCTTGAGCAAAGATTTTGGTCTACTGGCATGCTGAGTGTGAGTTGTGGCAGTACAGTGACTTTCACAGTGTCGCTGTATCCGGCAACCTCTGGAATGTTAGTGTAATAGCAATATCTGACAAACCATGTTGTCTGTGTCAGTTCATATCCTTGCAAATATTTGCCGTCGCTTGCAACGGAATCAACATTTATCAGTTCGCCAAATGTGCTGTCTGTGAAATATTTCCATTGATATGAGCATTTCCCGCCGCCAATTGGGTCTTCTGCATTTATTAAATCAGCGAATTTAGATCCAAAGCAAATTGTTGTGTCGTTAGTGAGTAGTTTGCCTGGAAGTAATGGCAAAACGACATTGAGTTCAAATGCCAGTTTTTCCTGTGTTCCGCTTATGTCATATCTGCGATATTTGGTGTTGAGGGTTGGAGATACATTTATCGTTGGTGTAGTTGCCCCTTCAATTACCACAAATTCTTCATTGTCGGTTTCATCACATTTTTCCCAACGGTATGTGAATATGCCAATGCCACCTTGAGCTTCTGAACCTCCAATCTCTATTTCCTCTTCTGATGGTGTCATCGTCTGTGGCCCGTTATTGCTGGCTTCACCAGGGATAAGTTCTGGAAGCCAAGTAATGGTGACTTCTTCGCTGGTAAATGGTTCTTCAGCGTCATCAGCAGATACCTTGACTTTGTAGGAGTGAGTGTCCATTGTTGAGGTTGTGAGGCTGATTGCTATTGTGTTGTCGCTGGTTTCATTCAATTCTATGTCGTCTTCATACCATAGATACTTGATGTTCTCTCCTGCACTTGCGATGGCGGTTAGTGTGACATAATCGCCACTGGTGGCAGTCGTGTCCCCGCCAATAATGAAAGCGTACATGCCTTTATGCCATATGACATAACATTCGTTCGATGTTACAGTACTGCCATTGCTTGTTACGGAACAGTAGTATTTAATTGTTTTGTCAGTGAAGGCTTCTGTGGTGTATGTGCTTGAGGTGGCACCATCTATTTTGTTGGATTCGGATGTTCCATTTGCATACCATTGGTATGTGTATGAGCCGGAACCGCCCTTGGCAGAGCAAGTAAGTGTTGCAGACTCGTTTGGATATGGTTTGGTAGAGCTTATGGTTGCCGATATAGCGGGCTGCCATGTGACTTTTATGGTGTTTGAATAAGTGTCGTATTCTGAATATCCATTGCTGGTATATTCGTTGGTTGTGATCATAAGCCTTATCCAACGAACAGATTCGCTTCCTGCTTGAGATTTATCAATGGATGCTTGAGATGTGTTCCCCCGTTTGATGTCGGTGTATTTGATGTTGTCGGAACTAATCTGCCATTTGTAGATTATGTGTGATGGATCGCCGCCGGTTTCCGACAACACTTCCATTGTGGCAGGCTTGGAATATGGACGTTCTGTGCCTGGTTCCCATGTGTCGTCGACTTGATGGATAGTGACATTCAACTTTGGAAAATTCCACCACAAATCTATGCTGTTGGTGCTGATGGTTTCATCTATTGAGGTAACCTTGCATAGGTATTCCCCATGGAACCCTGCTTTATCGGTTCCAATTGTCAACGTGTTGCTTGTCTTCCCAGATAAGATTTGTTCGCTTCCATCGTTGTAGTACCATTGATAAGAGTAACTGCCATTGCCGCCTTCTGCAGAGCATGTCAAAGTTGTTGATTGGTTGGCAGCTAAATTGAATGTTGTTCCGGAGCCTTCTGTGCAAGATATGGATGCATGAAGCTCTGGTGCCCAGGTAATGATGATAATGTCAGATGTGATTGACTCTCCATTGCTTGTGGCTATTACTCTATATTGATAAGTGTATGGATTGGTGTTTTGAACTGATGTGTTTTGGGTAGTGCTTAGGTTTGTCCAATCTATGCCTGCGTATTTGTATTGCCATTGATAAGAGTGTGAACCATTGCCTCCGGTAGCTGTACAATTTAATGAAACAGAAGACCCGTTAGGGACTGTCATTCCGTCTTTGTCGCAAGATGCAATGACACTCAATACGCCAAGCCAACTTACGGAAGTTTGGTTGGATGTAACTTCATGGCTTGTATTGTCTGCGCTGGTTACAACGCATTTGTAATAATATGTTTGGGCGTTGGTGCCAGATGAGGTGGTTGTTATGGTTGCACTGTTGCTGTTTGCAATTAATGTTGAATTGCTTGGCGTAAAGTCTTTAGTTGTGCTTCTGTGCCATTTATAAGTATATGAGTTTGCTCCGGCGCCTCCATTTGGACTGACAGCCAATATTACACTGGCTCCATTTATGTTGTTGGCGGCGTTTCCACTTGTAATGGAGATGTCTCCAACTGCAAGTGCAGTGTTCCATGTTACTGTTACTTCAGAAGTATAGGCTGAAGAACCAATATTCTTGCCTTTGACAAGGCATTTGTATTTTACTGTTTTATTGGCATATCCATTTCCTCCAACAGTGAGTGATGAGGTGGTGGCGCCAGAAATGGCAGCGCCATCGGCATACCATTGGAAGATATAATTGTTTGCATTGCCATTGCCACCGTCTCCATTGAATCCGGTTACGGTCAATGTAGTTGTTTCTCCAGAAGCCAATGTACCACTACCCGAAACAGTTCCTGCTGTAACATCGGAATACCAATTTACAGTGTGTCCGCTTGAGGTTGAGGTTGCACCATTGTTGGTTGTCTTGCAATAGAATGTCTTGCTTGTTTCAGTTGAGTATGATACTGTATATGATTTTGAGTTTGCCCCGGATATTTTGTAGCTGTCGCTTGTTCCATCTGCATACCATTGATAGGTATATGAACCACTGCCACCGGAAGTATTCGCTGTAAGGGTTATTGAAGTGCCGATAGTGTTTTTGTCAGAACCAGAATTTGAAATAGTGACCAATATATCGGAATCCCAAGATACAGTGACATTGTCAGTATAGGCAGATGAACCTGTGTTTTTGCCTTTGACAAGACATTTGTAAACGACACTTTTATTGGTGTAGCCACTTCCTCCAACAGTAATCGATGTTGATGTCGCTCCAGAAATGACAGCGCCATCGGCATACCATTGGAAAGTGTAATTGCTGGCATTGCCGCTGCCACCGTCTCCATTGAATCCGGTTACGGTCAACGTGGCAGTCTTGCCAGAAGCCAATGAACTACTACCTGAAATGGATCCTGCAGTAACAGCTGAATACCAATATACGGTGTAGCCACTTGTGGTTGCGGTTGCACCATTGCTGGTTACTTTGCAATAGAATGTCTTGCTTGTTTCAGTTGAGTAAGAGACTGTATATGATTTTGATGTTGCTCCGGATATTTTGTAACTGTCGCTAGTTCCTCCTGCATACCATTGATAGGTGTATGAGCCACTGCCACCGGAAGGACTAGCTGTAAGGGTTACTGAAGTGCCGACAGTGTTTTTGACAGAACCGGAATTTGAAATGGATCCAGACGAAAGAGCCGTCGAATAACATTTGACTTTTACAGTATTGCTTGATACAATGTTTGTGTTGTATGAATCAGAAACAACGCATCGGTATTCTGTCTCGGTAGTGGTTGCTGTCACAGTTATGGATGAGCCGCTTCCGCAGCTAGTCCAGCTGCCAGAGCTTGTCTTTGATTGCCAGCTATAGGTTTTGCTTGAATTTTTAAAGCTTCCCGATGTTGAACAGGATAAGACAGCCTTTTCTCCATAATTCAAAGTGGTTAATGTGCTGCCTAAGGCTCCGCTTGCCTTTGAGCCGGATACGCTTGCAGTTAGTGGTATGTAAACTGTAAATTGCGGTGAGTTGGATGAGTTGAATTTGGCATAATCTTGAGGTTTTTTGCCTGAGCTGTTGTAGCAGTAGTTCTCTTGGTCAATACGGCGATAGTGAGTGCTGTATGTCGTTTTTGAAATGCTATAATCTTTTGTGCTTGCACCACAATTGCTATATCCTGATTTGTCTTCGTTTGTAGATGATTGCCATGTGTATGTTACAATTCCCGAACTGTTGCTTGGTGCAGGAACGGTTAAGGCAAGCGTGTCGTTGTCTCCTAGTTTGGAACCAGTCCAAAGGTTTCCTCCCCATGTATAGTGGTCTCCTGGCCATTGATTGCTTGATTTGAATCCGTTGACATCTTTTACTGTGACAGCTACGGAATAGTCTTTGGTAGTACTATATGTAGTTGATCCAATTTTATAGCTAAAACTGACAGATAGTTTCAATGTCCCATTGCCAGAACCCTTGTTGCCGTCAATTGTTACCGAAGTGTATGTGCTGCCGGCTGTTCCGGTTGTACCTGAAGTCGCCTTTATGTTACCAGAGAGAGTCCATTTATAAGTTACTGAATTAAAGGTGCCAAACCGAGAATTCCAAGATTTGACAGCATTATATGTCTCTTTCCCATCGCCACCATAATTGCAGACAAATCCTTTGTTGGACGAATTGCCTTGAATTTTAAAATTGTCAGCCAGGAAATGGTCCGCTGGTTTAATAATTGATTTGATGACAGTGCAATATGTGGAATTGCTAATTTGAGCATTGTTGTAAATTCTAACTGCAATTATTATATAATGAGTTGGGTTGTATCCGCTATTTTTTATTTTTAATCCAGTATATTCACCATTTGTATTAACAAGTTCTGTAGTTAAATGTTCGTAGCCGCTTTTATAGTCCCAATTGTTGGTGTTATCTCCATGCCAAGAAGAGAATTCAACATAATATCCATTATTTTTGGCTTTTTTTATGGATTCTTTCACCTCTTGGCTTAATTCAAGTGTGAAATTAGTTCCTGAATAATTAAATTTTTCCAATTCTTCATCAAGAAAAAGATGGGCACCGGATTGAATGTATGATACTGCTCCAAAAGAATTAATAGATAATCCTAACAACAAAATCAATAAATAAATGAGTTTGTTTGCAAGAAGATGCAATGTTTTTTTCATATCTGTAAGTATTAAATTGTAACAAAAATTCCACCCAAAGTACCCTAAACACCACTTCCGCGAGTGGTTTATGGAAGAAACTCTTAATTCAAAGAGTTTTTGTGTCAGTATTATGCAAGTATAGTGTTTTTTTGAACAAATATTCCGTATGTGGTTGAAAAAATACCTGTTAAGTTTTTTTCTTATGGAGAGCAATGCACATATATTGTCCGTGCCCTTAAAAAAAAGATTCTGCAGTCAACCCGAAATAGTGTAATTTTACGCGCAGCAATAATCGCCGGATGAACATTCTTCTCATAACACCGCCACTCACGCAACTCAACACCCCGTATCCTGCCACAACGGTGCTCAAAGGGTATCTTGAGAGCAGGGGAAACACTGTCTGCCAGGCCGATTTGGGCATCGAGTTAATCAACAGAATCTACACAAAGGATTATCTGTCCGATTTGTTCGCCCGAACTGCTGATGTGAAGAAAAGCAAGGGTGCGCGTGCCGTTTTCGAGCAACAGTCAAGATATGTGTCAGCCGTAGAGCCAGCAATCCGTTTCCTGCAAGGCAAGGAGCACACGCTCGCCACTCGCATTGCAAACCGCACATTCTTGCCCGAAGGTCACAGGTTCAGGAATATGATTGATGCCGAATGGGCTTTTGGCGTGTCGGGCACAGAGGACAAGGCCCGCTATTTTGCCACGCTCTTTGTCGAGGACATTGCCGACTATATCCGTGAGACCGACAACCCTTATTTCGACCTTACTAAATACGCTGAGAGCATTTCGGCGTATGCCGGCACATTCGACCAACTCGACGGTGCCTTGCAAAAAGAGCCGTCGTTCACCGATAGCGTGATGCTCGACTTTCTTGATGCCAAGATAGCCGATTGCAACCCGTCGCTCATCGGTTTCTCGGTGCCGTTTCCAGGATGCCTGTACTCTGCCTTGCGTTGCGCAAAGCACGTCAAGGAGCGTTTTGGTGCTATAAAGGTGGTGCTCGGTGGTGGATTCCCCAATACCGAGTTGCGCAATGTTTCCGACACACGTATCTTTAAATATATTGATTACCTGACTCTTGACGATGGCGAGATTCCGCTTGAGCGCATTGCCTGTTTTTTGGAAGGAAAGATTGATGCCAGCAGGCTCGTGCGCACATTCCTTATGGATGGCGACAAGTTGTCGTACAGCGGAAACGATAGTGAAAATGTGCCTTTCAGCCAATCGGGAACACCGTCGTTCGCAGGGCTGAAGATGGACCTTTACCTGTCGTTGGTGGAGACGGCCAATCCGATGCACAAACTTTGGACGTACGGCCGTTGGAACAAGATGGTGATGGCGCACGGATGCTATTGGGCAAAATGCGCGTTCTGCGATACGTCGCTCGACTACATCTGCCGCTACGATGCGCCTTCGGCCACTACTGTGGTTGACCGAATGGAGTCGATAATGGCTGAAACGGGCGAGTCGGGCTTTCACTTCGTTGACGAGGCAATGCCGCCGAAACTTATCCGTGAGACAAGTCTTGAGATTATAAAGCGCAAACTGTCAGTAAGTTATTGGGGAAACATACGGTTTGAGAAGGCATATACGCCTGAATTGTGTTACCTGATGGCACAATCGGGCTGTGTAGCCGTGTCAGGCGGGCTCGAGGTGGCTTCCGACAGGCTTCTGAAGTTGATGGACAAGGGCGTGACAATCCAGCAGGTGGCTGATTCCGCCCGAAACCTTACCAATGCGGGCATTATGGTGCATGCCTACCTTATGTACGGCTTCCCTACGGAGACTTTGCAGGAAACTATTAACGCACTCGAGGTTGTAAGGCAGATGTTTGCAAACGGGCTTATACAGTCGGCTTTTTGGCATCGCTTTGCAATGACACAGCACAGCAACGCAGGCCATAATCCCGAACGCTACGGTGTCCGCAGGGTGAGCACGGCGCTCAATCCGTTCGCCAACAACGAAGTCGATTTCGAGGAAAATATCGACTACGACAGCGATGCGTTGGGCCGTGGCCTAGAACTTGCCACATACAACTATATGCACGGCATAGGGCTTGATATGCCTTTGTACAAATGGTTCGATGTCAAGGTTCCTCGCCCGTTTAAATTCAACATTATGCAAAACGGTCGGTGATGTTTTTCTCATTTTCCTATATTTGAAAATCTAAATAATTACAAATGCTGAAATACTTCAAGACAATAGCAGAGTCGTTGGGCATCAGGCTGAATCAGGTTGAGGCTGTGGCCAAATTGCTCGACGGCGGTGCAACTGTGCCATTCATAAGCCGTTACCGCAAGGAGGCCACCGACGGACTCGACGAGGTGGCAGTCTTCAATGTAGAAAGCCAATACAAGAAATTCACCGAACTCGACAAGCGCAAGCAGACCGTTATGGAGACCATTGCCGAACAAGGCAAGTTGACCGACGAACTGAAACGCAAGATTGACGACACACTCGACAGCACTGAACTCGAGGATATTTATCTTCCTTACAAGCCTAAAAAGCGCACTCGCGCCACCATTGCAAAGGAGCACGGACTGGAGCCGTTGGCTCAATGGCTTATGAAACAATGGCCAGGCAGTCCTGAACAGATGGCTGAAAAGTACTTGAAGGACGATGTGGACGAGCCGGAAAAGGCTTTGGCTGGCGCCCGCGACATTATTGCCGAATGGGTGAGCGAGGACACTGTGGCCCGTCAGCGGGTAAGAAACTGCTACGGACGCAATGCGCAGGTGATATCGAAAGTGGTGAAGGGCAAGGAGCCCGATGCCATAAAGTACGGCGACTACTACGACTTTTCGGAGCCGTTGCGCAAATGCCCGTCGCACCGTATGCTTGCAATGCGCCGTGGCGAGAGCGAAGGGTTCCTGCGCATCAGCATTGAGCCTGAAACCGACGACATACTCGATATGCTTCACCGTCATTTTATGAAGGCCGACAATGCTTCGGCAAAGCAGGTGCAGATGGCTATTGACGACAGTTACAAGCGGTTGATTCAGCCTTCCATTGAGAACGAATACAAGAAATTGTCGAAGGAGAAGGCCGACAAGGAGGCCATTGACGTCTTTTCGGTCAATTTGAGGCAGTTGCTTTTGGCATCGCCGTTGGGGCAAAAGAGCATTCTTGCCCTCGACCCTGGATTCCGCACTGGTTGCAAGGTGGTCTGCCTCGACCAGATGGGCAACCTGTTGCACAATCAGGCCATTTACCCGCATCCGCCACAAAACGAGTGGGCCGAATCGCAGGCTGTCATAATGAATCTTGTAAAGAAATATAAATGCGAGGCCATTGCCATTGGAAACGGCACGGCAAGTCGCGAGACTGAAGCCTTTGTACGCTCGATTAAGTTCGATGCCGACGTGCAGGTTTTCGTGGTGAGCGAGAACGGCGCTTCGGTTTACAGCGCATCGCCTGTGGCACGCGAGGAGTTTCCCGACTACGATGTGACGGTGCGTGGCGCGGTGTCGATTGGTCGCAGGCTGATGGACCCTCTTGCCGAACTTGTGAAGATTGACCCGAAGTCGATAGGCGTTGGCCAGTATCAGCACGATGTGGACCAGACGGCCCTGAAGGAGAGCCTCGACTTTGTGGTGGAGAGTTGCGTCAACTCGGTTGGCGTGAACCTGAACACGGCAAGTATGCACCTGTTGAGTTACGTGAGTGGCCTTGGCCCGAAATTGGCGCAGAATATCATCGATTTCCGCAAGGAGAATGGCCCGTTTGCATCGCGACAGCAACTGAAAAAGGTGCCTCGGCTTGGCGACAAGGCGTATGAGCAAAGTGTGGCATTCCTGCGCATTCCGGGTGCCAAAAATCCGCTCGACAACAGCGCCGTGCATCCTGAAAGTTATTCTATTGTGGACCAGATGGCCAAAGACCTTGGTTGCAAGGTCTCGGACCTGATTGCCAATGCCGAAATGCGCTCACTCATCGACCTAAAGCGTTATGTCACGCCTACTGTTGGAATGCCTACGTTGCTGGATATCAAGGCTGAACTTGAAAAGCCAGGACGTGACCCGCGTTCGGCTATCAAGCAGTTTTCGTTTGCCGAAGGCGTGCACACTATCGACGACCTGCACGAGGGAATGGTTTTGCCTGGCATTGTCACTAATATCACCAACTTTGGCGCCTTTGTCGATGTGGGCGTGCATCAGGACGGTCTGGTGCACATATCGCAACTGGCAAACAAGTATGTGAGCAATCCAAACGATGTTGTGTCTCTGCATCAGCAGGTTATGGTCAAGGTTGACAGTGTCGACCTCGCGCGTCACCGAATCCAACTTACAATGAAAGGGGTTCAGCAACAATCGTGACATATTTGATTACATTCGCACGTTAATTTTTTAGATATCGATGATTGCACTGTTTAAAAAAGAATTGGCAGGTTTTTTCAGTTCGGTGACTGGCTATTTGGCAATAGTGATTTTCCTGTTGGCATCGGGCCTGTTCCTGTGGATAATACCTGGAGGAAATAATGTGCTGGACGGCGGTTACGCCACTCTTGACGGATTCTTCGGACTTGCACCGTGGCTGTTTCTGTTCCTGATACCGGCAATTACGATGCGCAGTTTTGCCGAAGAACGCAAGACTGGCACGCTCGACCTGTTGCTGACTCGCCCGATGACAAAGACCGAACTGGTATTGGGCAAGGACTTGGCATCGTTTGCCATTGCATTGATAGCCATTTTGCCTACGCTCATATATTTCCTTTCGGTATATCTGCTTGGCAATCCTGTCGGAAATGTCGATACAGGCGGAACGTGGGGCTCGTATATAGGCCTGGCGCTTTTGGCAATGGTGTATGTCAGCATTGGCGGATTCTGCTCGTCGCTTACTGACAGTCAGGTTGTTGCGTTTCTTTTATCAATGGTAATCATTTTTGTTTTCTATATGGGTTTCGATGTTCTTGGCTCAATGCTCGGTAGCATAGGCGCTGTAGTGGGCGAGTTAAGCATCGATGTTCATTATCAGTCGATTAGTCGTGGAGTGGTTGATACCCGCGACTTGGTTTATTTTGCGTGCGTGACTATGCTGTTTGTGTTGCTTACGCGTATGAAATTGATGTTGGCAGGTAAGTAAGACGATAGTGTCGCCTTTCAGGCGAAGACATTGGATTGAGCGTTAATCCGTAGGTTTTCAACCTACGGTTATGATAGTCAGGACTTTTCAAGTCCTTTTGATGAAATGAGGAAGGAGAAAGAGAAATAAGTGCCCTGAAAGGGCAAAACAATAATAACCGTATGCGAGCGAAGCGACGCTTACGGGAAAACGAATAAAAAGGAACTTGCCTGAAAGGCAACACTTAAATTAAAGAAATGAGTTATACAAGGCTTTTGTATCACGTAATATTTAGGACTAAATATAGTGCGAATACAATTTCGGAAAAGCACGAGCAGGAATTGTATGCCTATTTGTTTGGTATAGCCAAAAATAACAAGGCATTTGTGTATAAAATTGGGGGTGTGCCCAACCATATTCATATGCTGTTGGATATACATCCTTCTACTTCGTTAGCAGTATTTATGCGAGACTTAAAAAGGTCATCTAGTGATTGGCTGACTAATAATGCTAATTTTCCTAATTTTGAAGGTTGGGGCGAGAGTTATGGTGCTTTTTCGTATAGCATAAAGGAAAGAGATTCGATTTCTAACTATATAACGAATCAAAAAGAACACCATAAGACAATAACATTCGAAGAAGAGTATAGGGCTTTTCTAAAGGAAAATGAAATTGAAATTGATGAAAGATATTTTTTGAAAAATTAGTGTCGCCTTTCAGGCGAAGACATTGGATTGAGCGTTAATCCGTAGGTTTTCAACCTACGGTTATGATAGTCAGGACTTTTCAAGTCCTTTTGATGAAATGAGGAAGGAGAAAGAGAAATAAGTGCCCTGAAAGGGCAAAACAATAATAACCGTATGCGAGCGAAGCGACGCTTACGGGGAAACGAATAAAAAGGAACTTGCCTGAAAGGCAACACTTAAAAATAAAATGAAAAAGCAAGTTATTACCGAAACCATAATATGGGTGGCCATATTGCTGTTGGTCAGTGTGTTGTCATCGTATTTCTTTGCGCGGTTCGACTTGACGGCCGACAAACGCTACTCATTGTCGAAATCGACTCGTCTTATGCTTGAAGACCTTGACGACGAGGTCTATTTCAAGATTTATCTTGACGGCGACCTGCCAGCAGGCTTCAAACGCTTGCAGAATTCGGTGCGCGAGATGCTCGACGAGTTTCGTGCCTATGGTGGCGAGAGTGTGCAGTACGAATTCATCGACCCGATGGAGAATCCAAACGAACAGACACGCCAGCGCATCTTCCGCGAATTGTACCAGAAAGGACTTGACCCTACAAACCTGCAGGTGAAGGAGAAGGACGGTGGCACGACGCAAAAGTTGATTTTTCCAGGCATTTTGGTGTCGTATCAGGGTCGCGAGGTGGCTGTCAACATACTGAAAAAGCACGTCACTGCTACAGCCGATGCCAATCTTCAGACATCTATCCAGTCGCTTGAATACGACCTCACATTTGCCATAAACCAACTGCTGACACCAACGGCGCCAATAATAGGCTTTGTGCGTGGACACGGCGAATTGCCACCGCAACAGATGGAGGATATGTCGTACACTTTGGGAAAATTCTATAATCTGCGTCAGGTTGATGCCGATGCCGAAATTCTCAAGACTGATTCGTTGGGTCAACTTGTCTATCGCCTTTTGGTTGTGGCACAGCCACTTGAAAAATATACTGAACCTGAAAAGTTCCTCATCGACCAATACATAATGGCAGGTGGCAGTATGTTGTGGCTCATTGACAACACTACGGCAAGCATCGACAGCCTTTCGCACGCGCGCGAAGTCACGGCTATGCCTGTCGAACTCAATCTCGACGACCAACTGTTTACCTATGGCGTCCGTCTGAATGCCAATTTGGTGCAGGATATGCAGTGTGCCGTCATACCAGTCAACACGGCATTGGTGGGGCAACCGCCACAATTCACGCCTGCGCCGTGGGTGTTCTCGCCAGTGGTGACGCCGTTGGGCAACATTCCGCTTACAAAGAATCTTGATATGATTCGCATCGACTTTGCCAGCACCATTGACACAGTCGGGCACGATGCAAGCGTCAGCAAAACGGTTTTGCTGGCCACTTCCGACAACAGCCGTACAGTGTCGTTGCCTACGCGTGTCGACTTGTCCATAATTGGCGAGCGCATTGCCAGCGAGGCCTTTGCCAAATCAAGTCTGCCAGTAGCGGTGTTACTCGAGGGCAGTTTTCGCAGTGCATTTGCCAACCGCCCGATTCAGGTCGAGGGATTCAGCCACTCGCAGTTCCGCCGTCAGGGCGAGCAGGCGCGTATGATTGTGGTTTCCGATGGCGACATTATCCGCAACCAGTTCCGCCAGAACGGCGACCAGATGGAACCTCTGCCGTTGGGCTACGACCGATACACCCGCCAGACTTTCGGCAACAAGGAGTTCCTGCTCAACGCCGTCAACTACCTCTGCGGTTTCGACGAGTTGATGGAGAGCCGTTCAAAGGAATTCAAGATGCGAATGCTCGACAAGGCCAAAGTGCAGGAGCAACGCACATTGTGGCAGTCGGTCAATGTTGTCTTGCCAATAATTGTATTGTTGGTGTTCGGGTTGATATTTAATAAGATACGTAAACAAAGATATCAATAATGGATAAGAAGCAATCTAAATTGATTCCAGTGCTTGCCTTGCTTTTGGCAGTCACCGCAATAGTTGTTTCCACTAACAGCAAATCGACAATTAACGACAAGCAAGGAACATTTGCAGTATCCGATACGTCGGCAGTGACACTGGTGATTATTTCCGACACCCACGGCAACAATGTCAAAATTGTGCGCCATTCTAACCAATGGTTCGCCGACCAGGCTCTTGCCCGAACCGACCTGATGACGGTGCTGATGAAGGTCTTGCACGATATCGAAAAGTCGAAGGTTGTGGCAAATTCCGATATTGGCAATATTGTCAACATTATGAAGGAAGATGGATTTACGGTGACGGTGATGGTCCAAAGGAAAAAGATAGTGTCGTACACCATTTGCTTCGACGGCGATTTGTGCTACGCGCTGAAGGAAGGTGCCGACAAGCCTTATGTGGTCGAGGTTCCAGGCTATGGCCAGATGATAACCATACTCAAACTTGCCAACCCTGCCGATTGGAAGAGCCGTTCGGTGTTTGCCGTCCAGCCTAAAGACTTAGCGCAGATAGTGTTCAACGATGAAACCGACAACTCGTTCATTATCAAGAGGTCGGGAAAGGAATTCGAGGTATTTTCGTATCCTGTCGGGCTTAAAATCCAGGGTGCAAGCATAGAAAAGGTTGCTGGTTATGTTGAGCAATTCCGCAAAAAGGATTTTTCGGCCTACGTGCAACTACAGCAGACGGCCATTGACTCAATAACGTCCACACGACCAATCTACACACTTTCGGTTACCACCACCGACGGCCGTGAAATGTGGTGCAAGGCATTCGAGCGCCATTTGCTGTGGCAGGGCAACCAACTCGACCCCGACAATTTCTACCTTCTGCTGGCCAACGGCGACTTTGTGCAGGCCAAATACTTCGATTTCGACCCACTGGTTAAGAGCGTGAATTCATTTAGGAATTAGGATTTAGGAATTAGTTCAGTTAGGAATTAGGATTTAGGAATTCGGATTTCGTAATTACTCAACAACTTTACCCCCGTCAACAAATCTGTGCGAAAATTCGTAATTCGTATTTAGGAATTCGCAATTATTATCTAAATTTGGGCGTTTTGGCTACAGCCATTTTTAATTGTAATCAATTTAAAAACACATACAATGAACTTTATCGTATCGAGTACGCAACTTTTGAATCACTTGCAGGCAGTAAGCCGTGTAATCAATTCAAAGAACACAATGGCAATTCTTGACAATTTCCTTTTCGACCTTAAGGGTAATACGTTGACAATCACAGCATCTGACGTTGAAACGACAATGGTGTCTTCGCTCGACGTTGACAGCGCTTCTGGCGAAGGAACAATAGCAGTAGATGCTAAACGCCTTACCAGCATCCTGAAGGAATTCCCTGAACAGCCATTGACATTCAATATGGATAACACTTCATTCAATGTCGACATTGTTTCGGAAAACGGCAAGTTCAGCGTGTTGGGCCTCAATGGTGACGATTTTCCACAAATCCAAAGCCTTCAGGACGAGACCTGCACCGTTCATCTTTCTGCCGACGCTCTGCTTCAAGGCGTTACAAAGAGCATCTTCGCCACTTCGTCTGACGAACTTCGCCCTGTAATGACTGGTATCTTTGTCGAGATTGCGCAAGGCAAAATCAAGTTTGTGGCATCTGACGCCCACAAGTTGGTTTGCTACAGCCGTGCCGACGTTCAGGCCGAAAGCGAGAGTTCGTTCATCTTGCCACAAAAGCCTGCCAACCTGCTCAAGAACATTCTGCCAAAGGACGACAGCCCTGTAACTCTGTCTTTCGATAAGAAAAACGCCGTTGTTGAATTCAACAAATACAAACTGGTTTGCCGTTTGATTGAAGGCGCTTATCCTAACTATCAGGCTGTCATACCAACCGATGCCCCTCGCAAACTCACAATCGACCGCATCGACCTTTGCAACTGCCTGCGCCGTGTGTCAGTGTTCTCAAATCAGGCAAGCAACCTTATAAAACTCTCAATCACAGCAAATCAACTTACAGTTTCGGCACAAGACATAGACTTCTCTATTTCTGCTCACGAACGCGTTAAATGCCAATACGAGGGCGAGGATATGGAAATCGGCTTCAAATCGACATTCCTTATCGAGATTCTGTCGAACTTGAGTTGCACCGACGTTGTTGTCAACCTGTCAGACTCTACAAAGGCAGGAACCTTTGTTCCTCTCGACCAGACATCTGTTGACGAAGACGTGCTGATGCTTTTGATGCCAATGATGATTAGTTAAGGTGTGTTCTATAAATTCACCGTTTTAAAAATAAATGTAACCAAATGGGTTGTATTAACTTTTCGGCGCTTTTTGTTTTTTATCGGTATGTTTCTGGTCGTCAGTCGTCAACAGTGCCCGCACTGTATCCTTCTTCCGCCCATAAATCTACTCGATAAAAAATCAAAAATCTCTCGAAATCAATTTATAAAACCCACCTTAATAATCAAAAAATATCGATTGAAAAAGGGAAGTGCATTTGCTCTTCCCTTTTTCGTTTTTTGGAAAAACCTGAAAGCCCTGATTGCCGTTTTGAATTGAATTATGAATAGTTGTTTGAGAAATAATTTTGTCAATTGGCAATTGTGAATTGTCAATTGGTAATTGTGATTTGCCAACTCTTTTCTATTTTTGTAATGTTTTTATCACGTCAATGGAATCATTAAACAACAGCGGTGTTCAGTCCGATTCAACGGTCATACAGCCAGTTTCGGTAGGCAACTCATTGATTGCGCCCCAAAGGTCTGATTTTGGAGGTTTGGGTGAGTTTGTGGTGGATTCGGCGCGCATTGCCCCTAAAAAGGTGTCGGCGCCAATTATCAAGACTGTGCCCTATGTCCCTGAAAACGATACTATCAATCATCCAGACTACGACGTACTTACAGGCGATTTCGTAATCACCCGCGACGAGTCAATGGCATCGCAGTTGCGCATCAACCCAATATCGCCATTGACCGACAGCGAGAAGGAACAACAGCAGATTACTGCAGTCAAGCCACAGGAGATGCCAGTTGTGGCACGCCCTGCTGAAAAGCCGGTGCTTGTAGAGGCACCAGTCGAGACTGAAGTTGTTGTTCAGGATATTGCGGAAGTGATAATGGACGATGAGGCTTGCGCCGATACAGTCCAGACCATTGACACCGTTGAGGTGAGTGCCGATACGGTTGCGGTGCTGTCTGATTCCATAAGCGCCGACACTGTGCAGATGGTTGCAAAGCCTCGTCAGCAGGTTTTCAAGGAGAAGGAAGGCAAGCCTATTGCCCGCAAGACCAGCAATTTCTCGATTGACAAGACAATTGAAGAAACCGACTGGATGATTGGCGTGGTCATATTCTCTTTTATCCTTTTTGCGTGGACCAGAATGATTTACGGCAAGTTTGTTGGAATGGTGACGCAGTCGGCTGTCAACTTCTACACGGCACGACGGGTTTATGAGGAGTCAAACGTTATACGCGTACGTGTGTTCCTATTGCTAAACATACTGTTCTACATCAACATAAGTCTGTTTGCAAGCCAGTGCTTGAGTTTCTTTGACGTTGATTTGTCAGGTTTCTCGAGTTTCCAGTGGTTTGGAATATGCGGATTGGCGTTTTTTGCCATATACACGCTCAAGACTCTGGTGTTGAAGATTCTTGATTTTATATTCGATACAAAGACATTTGGCTCGTACAATTTTTCCATATATCTCTACAATAAAATGTACGGACTCTTGCTGTTGCCGTTGGTTGCAGTGATACCTTTTGTACCCGATTTTGTGGCCGAAAAACTCATTTGGGCGGGAGTTATCTTGTTCATATTCTTTTATGTATCCACATTGTTCAGGGGTCTGCGAATTTGTATAAAAAATAGGGTTTCCATTTTCTATTTGTTTTTCTACCTTTGTGCCCTTGAAATTTTGCCCTTACTGACAATTTACAAATGCATATTGAACTATGTTTTGTAAAGGGGGTAAATGGTAGAAAGTCTAACTAAAAAGCATTCAACTTGAAAATTAAGAAAATTTTGGTTTCTCAACCAAAACCTACGACTGAAAAGTCACCGTATTTCGATTTGGCTGAAAAATACAATCTAAAGATTGATTTTAGACCTTTTATTACAGTAAAGCCTGTTGAAGCCAAAGAATTTCGCAAGAATAGAATTAACATACTTGACCACACCGCTGTTATCTTCACAAGCAAAAATGCGATAGACCATTTGTTCCGTATGTGTGAGGAGATGCGCGTCACTCTGCCTGACGATATGAAGTATTTCTGCATCACAGAGGCCGTTGCCCTTTATCTTCAGAAATACATCACATACCGCAAGCGCAAGATTTTCTTCGGCGCAAACGGCAAGTTCGACGAGTTGCTTGCCTTGATTGACAAGCACAAGGAGGACAAGTACCTTCTGCCTTCGTCAGACAAGTACAAGCCAGAGGTTATTGAGAAACTTACATCTCACAACATCGACCACACACTTGCAATATTATACCAGACTGTCGCAACAGATATGTCGGACATTGCCGACCAAAACTACGACGTTCTGTGCTTCTTCAGCCCCGAGGGCATCAAGTCGCTCAAGTCGAATTTCCCTAACTTTGAACAAAACGAAATAGCAATTGCGGCATTGGGCCCGACAACAGCAAAGGCTGTGGAAGATGCCAACTTGCGTCTCGACATAAAGGCTCCAATTCCAGAAGCGCCTTCAATGCCAGCGGCACTTGAACTCTACATTAAGGAGATAAACAAGGCTAGCAAGAAAAACTAGAATATTCTTCATATTACAAGTAACCGCAATCGGGATTTCCAGGTTGCGGTTATTTTTTTGCATTGGCACTATCGTGGGTTGAAAATATGAATCTCTAAAAGTCTTTCAATAAAGGTCAACTTATATGATTATTTGTGGTAAAATTTCACTCAATTATGCCTATTCTGCTTAAAATAAATAGTTATGTCTGAAGAACTTTTACATTCATATCGTCTTACATCGATGGAAGAACCAACCGATGAGATGCTAAATGCAATAATGGAAAAAGTTGCGGAGGCGGCTAGAGAGTCAAATGCACGGGCTGAAGCCAATCTAAATAGAATGATGGCGGAAACTATGGCATTGATACAACAGAATAATCAGCAGGCTCAACAAAAATGAATGTCCGTCGTTCATTCCCCAAAGTCTTTTGCGCTAAGTATTGTATTTTATTGTAACTTATTGCAATTAAATCAATTGTCTATTCGATTCTCGTTGCAAATGCCATGGAGAAAGACTATGCGCCAAACGTGGCAATTCATCCTTTTCTCTTTCAACATCACATCATTAAACGTTGAATTATTAGAACACACCTTAAATCTTTCTATCTTTGTCCCAATTATTGAATCGCACAATGGAACAAGACAGTCACCCATATTCGTACAAGCGCAGTGAGCATCTAAAACTGCGCAACGACATTGAGGCCGTGTTCCGTCAGAACAAGGTAGTGCGAGTCAATCCACTCAAACTCATATACGCAGTGGAGCCAGCCGACGGGTTTACGTGGCAGGTTGCCTTTGTGGCGCCAAAGAAGATTCATCACTTTGCCGTCGACCGCAACCGCAACAAGCGCCTTATGCGCGAGGCATTCAGGCTCAACCGTCGCATTTTGACAGATGCTTTGGGCAATACGCGCGTCAAACTGTCGTTTTTGATTGTGGCGCAGAATGCCGAAAAGATGACATACGCCGAAATGGAGGGCCGTGTGAGGCTCTTGCTTTCCCGCTTGTCGGAAAAAGTGGCAAAAGACTGCTAAAATATGCGTGGTATATTGTAAATTTGTTTGGTCCTTTACTTGACAGGACTTTTTGTTATGAAAAGAAAATTTGGATTTAAGGCCCGTATTGTGGCCGTTGTGTTTGCTGTTTTTGCAGTCGTCGGGTTTGCAAGCGTCGGCGACAAGGAATTTGAACTTGCAAAGAATCTTGACATCTATCATACATTGTTCCGTGAATTGTCAATCTACTATGTCGATGAGATAGATGCAGGCGATTTGGTGAAGAAAAGCATTGATGAGATGCTCAACTCACTCGACCCTTACACCGTCTATATACCAGAATCCGACATTGAGGACTTTCGATTTATGACAACGGGCCAGTATGGTGGCATTGGCGCCTACATTCACAGCAAGGGCGACTATGTGGAGATAAACGAGCCAATAGAGAATTCGCCCGCATCGCAGGCTGGCATTATGGCTGGCGACATCATCATTGAGATTGACGGCAAGGACATTGCCAAGATGAAGAGCGACAATGTGAGTGAACTGCTTAAAGGCGAGCCAAATTCAAAGGTGGTGCTGACAGTTGAGACACCATTCACCAAGGAACGCCGTAAGGTTGAAATAATCCGTCAGAAGATTAAGGTCAAGAGCGTGCCATATTACGGTATGGTGGACAACGACATTGCATACATACGCCTTAACAATTTCACCGAAAACTGTAGCCAGGAAGTGAAGGAAGCCCTGCTCGACCTGAAAAAGAACCACCAGGTCAACGGTATTGTCTTCGACTTGCGTGGCAACCCTGGAGGCCTGCTCAACGAGGCCGTTTCCGTGTCGAACCTGTTTGTCGATAAGGGGCGCGAGATAGTGAGCACCAAGGGCAAGGTGAAAATGTGGAACCAGACATACTACGCTACAAACGAGCCTGTCGACACCAAGACACCTTTGGCCGTTTTGGTCAACAGCGGTTCGGCTTCAGCGTCTGAAATTGTTTCGGGTGTGATTCAGGATTTGGACCGTGGCATCATTGTAGGAACCCGCAGTTACGGAAAGGGTTTGGTGCAGACCACACGCGACCTTTGCTTCAACACCAAGTTGAAACTCACAACCGCCAAATACTACATTCCAAGCGGACGTTGCATTCAGGCGCTCGACTACTCGCACCGCAATGAGGACGGTAGCGTGGGCAAGGTGCCCGATTCGCTCATCACCAAGTTCAAGACACTGGCTGGACGTGACGTTTACGACGGTGGCGGTGTCTTGCCAGACGTCAAGGTGGAGCCTATTGTTATGAGCAACATATCGTTCAGCCTCTATGCCAAGAACTTGATTTTCGACTATGCAACGCTTTTCCGCCAACGCAACGCTTCCATTGCCGACCCTGACAAGTTCTGCATCAGCGACAGCGTCTATGACGATTTCGTGTCGTTCCTTTCCGACAAGAACTACGACTATAAACTCAACAGCGAGAAACTGCTGAACGATTTGGAAAAGTCCATAAAGGAAGAAATTTCCGACAGCGTGAACGCAGAAATACAACAGTTGAGGTCGAAATTGGCACGTAGCAAGGAGCAGGACCTCACAACCAACAAGACGGAGATAAGCCTGTTGCTACAAGAGGAGATTGTAAGCCGTTACTACTATCAGGGTGGACGTACATTGGCGCAGTTGAATTCCGATTCAACGTTGAGCAAGGCCATTCTCACGCTCAAGAATGCCGATGAGTATAAAAAACTGTTGAGTCCGTCGGCGACAGAGTAGATATTTCATTTACAGAATGATGAACCAGACAACCTATTAGATATGGAACCACTGAAAATTTTGTCGATTGCGCCAGAGCCTCTTTGCCCGCCAGTTTCAGGCGACCAAAAAGGCGTGTTCGGATACCTTAATGCTTTGGGCCAGATTTCAAAACTGACGGTTATCACAGGCGTCAATTCCACTATGCCCGAGTGCAACTTCGAACTGAAGCCAATTGTGCCTCGTTCGGCGTTCAAGCGCATCTCGCGTGTCAACTACAAGATTATCTACGACCAGGTTGTCGATATCAAGCCCGATGTTATTATACTCGAGCAACCCGTTTTGGGCTGGATGGGCACGTTGTCGAAAAAGACAGGAGTGCCAGTGTTTATTCATTCGCAAAATATTGAATATCTGCGCTCAATGTCAACTGGCCGTTGGTGGTGGCCAGCAATGTTCGAGTGGGAACGTTTTGCTATGAAAATGTCGAAGGGGGCATTCTTCACAACCGACCAGGACCGCCAGATTGCCATCAGCAAGTTCAGTTTGAGCCCCGACAAGTGCTTCCTAAAGCCTTACGGCATCGATGAAACCAAACTCGTAAAGCCCGACAAGGACGAGCGCGCAAGGGTGCTTTCGCGTCACGGCATCAATCCTGACGACAAGATTTTTATGTATTTCGGCGTGCTGAAATACTTGCCAAGCATTGAGTCGCTGTCTATCATCATTGACGAGATACGTCCGCGACTGCAGAAATTGTTGGGTGGCAACTTCAAGATACTAATCTGTGGCGGTGGACTTTCAAGGGAATATCAGCGCCGTTTCGACGACCTTGCCAAGGAAAACATAGTTTACGCTGGCTTTGTTGACGATATCAACGAGTATATCCGCAGTTCCGACGTTGTTATGAACCCAGCAATGCAGAGTGGTGGAATCAAGACAAAGGTGATTGAGGCCATTGGACAGAACAAGGCGGTTGTATCTACCGCAATGGGTGCAACTGGCATCGACACAACAGTCTGCGGAAACAAGTTGCAGGTGGTGCTCGACAACGATTGGAACCAGTTTGCCAATGCTTTGGTCAGTGCGCTTGCCGTTACCGACGACACACCGCAGGAATTCTACAACAAGTATAGTTGGCAGGGCATAGCCCAAAACGTTTACGACATTCTTTCAGCATCAATTGACAAGAAATGATTGCCATTCTGAATTTTGTTTTTCTGAACAACTCTGACAGACAGTGGATGTTCGCCTTGCTTTACCTTGTGGGAGCCTTTGTGGCAAGCCATTTGATTGTGTGGATTAGTCGCAACATTTTTCGCAAGATAGCAAGTCGCACCACGCCCAAGATTGACGACCTGATAATAGATGCCATTGAGAAGCCGTTGGCTATGATAGTGATGCTGATAGGCCTCAAGTTGGCTTTGCGCGGACTCACAATGCCGACAAGTTATTCGGTATTCATAAGCAAGGCTTACATCATACTCATCATTGTCATCTGCTTCTGCTAATAACATTTCATAGTATGCTATGCTACTACCATCACTAATAATCTTTTCATTTAACATATAAATGTTATCTTTAATTTCTTTTAATCTTACTTCATTACTCATTTTACTTACCTCCCTATTTAGAATATGCATAGAAGTCGAACATTAAACTGTCCATCAACTTGCATTCCTCATCTGTTAAATCATCTTTGTCATAAAGTTCTAGCATAGTATCTAGCATACAATACATTTCTTCATACCAGATACTATCTTCATCATAGATATCTCTACGCTCTCTCATTTGTATTTGTAGATTTTCTACATCATCTCTTGATAAGTATACATCACTCATCCATTCTGGGTCTTTACCTTCTAGATGTTCACTCCAATTCTTCATTACTTTCATTTCATTTATCTCCTTTACTATTTATTATTTAGAAATCAAACTATCAAACTCTAACTCTCATCTCCTTTCTGAATATATTTTTTATTTTTTATTTGATTTCTAAAAGTGAAGCTAAGTACAAAATTTTTATTTGTCAAAACCTTATTAATTTCATCGTTTGACATTTAATAAACGATAGCCGAACAAATGTTTTAGACGGGCAGTGAACACCTTGAAGTATAGTCGCCACTACGCCACAGAGAACAGCCCCAGATTGTGGCGACTATACTTTGGCCGCCTAAAACATATTGTGAGCATCGTTTAGCTCAATTCAAACGATAGAAATTAAAAGGTGCATTTCATTTTGACAAATAAAAATTTTGTGCTAAGATTCACCAGAAATCAAATACAAAATAAAAAATCTATTCCTACTCTACTCTCACTACATACTCCTACTTAACCTCACACTCTTACTCTAACTCTTACTCTAACTCTACTCCTCTTCGGTGGTGGGTAAGTGGGGATGGTGGGCGGGTATCCTCAGTCTACGCATCCTATTAGATCTACTATACACAATGGTTCTACCATTGTGAGAGCTTAACTTATCCTTAATCTAACCTCTATCTAGGTGGTGGGTTAAGTGGGGAGGCGGGAGGGTATCCAAAATCTATGTACTAGATCTGATATACTTGCAATAAAATAGACTAGGTGGTAGTCCTAGTCTTTTCTATTATGCAATATAGTATTTAGGTTGTAATGTGTATCTATCAAACTTAACATCTAATAAGACTGTAAAGTTAACTGCATCTTTTTCAAACTCAACATAAGTACGATTATTATTATCGTTGTATGTTAACTCGTGATATCTTTTAATTTGCTTTTCTAGTGTATCCATTGATTTAGTACACCAGTCAACTTTTGTTTTCTTATTATAACTATAATTGCAACTAACTTTTGTATGGTTGTCATCTTGTAATTCAATGTAATAAGTTATTTCATTTGGTACTCTATAACTTTTACCATTGATTTCTCTAAGTGTGAATTCACAATCAATAGATTGAATTACACCAAATATTTTTTCTTCTTTTCTTGCTAGTATTTCACTAACATTATTTTTTTCTTCAACTTTTGTAGATAAAATTACATCTTCAATTTCAACTTTCTTTTTTCTAGGCATTGTATAAACCCTCACTTTCATTATCAATAATTTATTTAGATCGATTTGCTACCATCAAATCTATACTTATTATACACCTATATGAATTTATTGTCAACATTTTTATGAAACATTTTTATAAAACTTTTACTTGTTTACTATTGTTAGCAGTCATCTAGTGTGAGTGCTAACAATGTTTCATGTGAAACATAGACTCAGGAGAATTCTGCAGTCCACGCTAATCGGGTTCCTGAAGGATTACTAATTGACTCAGGTGTACGAAGCGGGAGGGAGGGATTGGGAAGCTGAAGTACATATCTGAGTCAACAGTAATCCTTTAGGGGATTAGTGTGGACGGAGGAATTATCCTGAGTCTATGTTTATAGCTATGCCCTGCATAGATCTGTGATACTACACTGAGTTTACTAAGACTTAAACTCTTGGATGGCTGGGATTGCGGGGAGGAGGGCGGGTACCCCTAGTTTATAATAGTTTTTAACTATAAATTGAAGCAATAAAAAAGTTCAGGCTGGTAGTTCCTGAACTATTCTATATTTTAGTTTTATCTTGCTATATAATAACTTGGTGTAAATGTGTAATGTTCATATTGAACATCAAGTTCAACAGTAAAGTTCTTAGCGTCCTTTACAAGACAATTCATTGTATACTTTCCTTCATCATCGAAAGTCATTTTTTTAGTTCTTTCAATTTGTTTCATTAAGTTCTCAATACTGCTCCAAGCAAAATCTCTTGTTTTACTTGGTGTATATGTTACTTGTATTTCTTCATGTGTATCTTGTAAAGTAATATCATAAGTAATTTTTGAAATTTTAGTTCCAATGTTTTTTCCGTCTTTATCTTTCATTGGTTCTTCTACATAATCAACTTTTGTAATTACTCCAAAAGTCTTTCCATTTGGTTTAAATAAAGGAATAACTGAAACTCCTTTTTCTTCTTCTACTTTTTTAGTTAAAACTTTTTCACTTTCAATTTTTTTAGTTCTTGGCATAATATAGCCCTCCTTTAATATCAATAATATTTTTGTAAGTTGCTACCATCAACTTACATATATATTATATAATGAATAAAAATTTTTGTCAACAAAAATAGTTAAAATAAATGAAATATTTTTCAATAAATTTTTTGTTAGCACTCAACCTTAATGAGTGCTAATAATGTTTCATATGAAACATAATGTTTCACGTGAAACATAAATGAGGGATATTGCTCGGAATGTAAAGCGAACAGCTGAAGCGGAGTAAGTGAACTTGAACTGAGAAGTGAGGGCGTCACGGGAGGTTTGAGGGATTGGGTGTGACGACCTGTACGGAGCAGTTCAAGTGAACGAGCGAAGCGGAAGATGTTCGCTTGGAGTGCAGAGCAATATCCCGAGTTTATGTTTAGGTAATATCTGAATCAAACTGAATCAGGTAAAAAATCTAAAATCACAAGGCATTGCGGGTTTACTCGGCAACAGGCTAGTCTATTTCCGTTCAAAACCAGGCTGCGTCAGTGAGTGAGCTAAACAGAGAGGGCTTCAGGTTGTTCTGCACTAGATATCGGATGAGTCTTGCCACTCCAATGACACACTCGGGTGAAATCTGAGTCGAATCAAATGTGGCGGGAAAGTCAAACTATCGTATGTAGGTATATGGTGGGTGGTCTAATGCTGAGGGGAATACCTAGTGGGGTGGTGGTCGGGGTAGTGAAAAATGGCAAGTACAGAATTGCTACTTGACTGTACTTCGTACTTGGTATTTTTCGGTGGCTTAAATAATAAATGTAAAACATTGGTATAAAATATATAAAAATTAAAATGGAAAACATGGAAATAAATGAGAGCGAAAAATTCTAAAATGAAAATATAAAATTTCTAAAAATTAAAAAAGTCAGTATTTTCCAAATGGTCAATGAGAGTAGTAGTAGTGCTGGTTTGCGGGAATATGGAAAATAACCCCAATGTAAAAAAACTTGTAATATATGGAAATAATATAGTAATAAATGTAAATAATGTATATAATAGTAAAAAAATATATAATGTATAAATATGGTAAATATGGATATTCATTGTTCTATATCTTATGCATAGCAAATTAAATGGTAATAAATGTAATAAATGTAAATAATATAATATAATATAATAATATATAAAAATGGATATATATGGAATAATAGGATAATAATAGGGGAATAAATGGTAATAAATGACAAAGATTTAACAAAAGGGTACTTCAAAATGAAAAAATATTAAAACTGAAAAAATTGAAAAATGAAAATTAGAAAAAATGCTAAATTGAAATTATACATATATGGAAATATGTGGTAGGAAATAATTGGTATGGAAACAAATCATGTAAAGTATATAATGAGTGAGAGAGTGAGAGTGAGATTATCTTACTTTCTATTGTCGTATCTTCCTTTGGTATGAGGTGGTTGGTGGAGATAATAAAATTAAAAGTCTTAAAATGAGAATGATGCGTAAAATATAGGGGTTAGGTTTAAAAATCAGAATATAAAACAGTAAAGTCCTTAAACCTTAGGTAAACTTTGTTTACCGTTATTAATAAAGATAAAATATTTTTTTACTACATATAAATAATTTTACACCCCATCTATTGACAATACCTTCTTTTTATGCTAACATATTCTTATAGAAGGAGGTTACTTATGCAACAAAACATAATGATTCAAGGGAAACATCCCAAACTTATACACGCTGAGGACCATATCGTCCTTGCTAATTCAGAGAATGGATTACAAATTCATGTTAATCCTGATGCCAATATAGAGACATTATACAAAATGATCTTTACATTCTTACCACACTTAATGGAGAACTCAGCTAGACTCCCAGAGTCTGCTACTGATGAAGAGAAAGCTAAACAAAGAGAAGCTATTTACGACTATGTTAACATCTTAGTATCATCTTTATTAAAGAACTTTATGCCTGATAAAGAACTAAGACCTGATTTAACAGAGGAGGCTATCCTTAAAATGGAGAACCAACTATTAGATGAAGCGTATGCTGCCTCAACACCAGAGATGAAGGCTGAAGTTCATTCTTCTATAGAAGATGCTAAAGACTCTCTTCTTCGTAAAAAGAAGGATTCTTCATCTGAGTCAGTTGTAGAACAAGAAAAGAAAGAAGACTCAGTTGATTAGGAGAGAGTTTAAATACTGTCCGAGATGTAAATCCCCATTGACACAATGTACTTCGTTCAATGGGGGCATTTCGGAATTCTGGTTAGAATGTACTAATCTAAAATGTAATACATATGTATGTACTTATGTTCCTATGGAACATCAACAAGCTGTTCACAAAGACGCTCACCGTATTATAGGTAACTTCGGAGGGTAAAGCCTGTACGTGCCCTCAAACAACTGATCGTGTTAAAGAACATCTTACATTCTTTAACGTTTCCCTATTGCGTTCCCTTAGGTGGAACAGTAACAAAACAATGAATAAGGAGGTATCAAGAGATGCGAAATAAAGCAAACCTTGAGTGGAGAAAGATTCCAAGCACAGACTTTTTATATGAAGTAAGAGAAGACGGACTTTGTAGAAATGTAAAGTCTAAGAAAACTTTAAAGACTTCAATCGACCGTTATGGTTATGAAAAAGTTGTGTTCAGTGTCCACGGAAAATTACAATATAAAACAGTTCATAGAGTTGTAGCTGAATGTTGGTATGGACCTGCACTACCAAATGTGCAAGTAGACCACAAAGATAGAAACAAACTTAACAATCATTACACAAACCTTAGATATGTAGATGATTTTACAAATAAAGAAAACTCATCTCGTGCTTATATAGGTTGTATAATAGATGATATTCCATTTAGATCCTTACAGGAAGGAGCTAAATATTTATTATCTTTAGAAGGAAAGGTAAATCTAACACCTAAAGAAGTTTCTAACAGTTCAGCAAGAACAATTTTAAGAAGACACAGCAATTATTATAAAGGACACAGAATCAAATATCCATGCAGAGACTGTACATCAGTGGCCGAGAGGCAAGAAACAGTCCGTTAATCTTATTAAATTAAAGATGGTACAGGTAAAACAACCACTTCTAGGATGGAATGTTACAAGCATATGTTGATTACACCTAACACAAACATGCTTATAGGTGCTGCAATCACCTCACAATATGAACAAACTATTAAAAGAGATATAGAAGAAGACATCCCAAACGCTTTTGTTAGGGATTATTCTACACAAAAGTCTTACATGGACTTCATTAACGGTACTAGACTTATGTATAGACCACTAGATGATGAAGGAAAACTAAGATCTTACAACTTAAGTTGGGCTGATATACTGGAAGCCAGCGAAGTTGACCAGGCTATCTTCGAACAACTTAAGACTCGTAACAGAAATTTGGCTGCAACAAAGCCTAAACGAGATAAAGACGGTAATATTATTTACAAATATACTAAGGAAGGTCAACCAATTCCTATAATCGAACACGATTGGAGAACTTTAATTGTAGAATCTAACCCAGATGTTGGGTGGATTAAGACAAATGTTCTGGAAGCATCGGATGAAATTACTAAACACGGTACAATTCACGATGACTTGATACCTTCTAAAGAAAAAATTGACAGAAATATATCTTCTCACGTTGCTTCAACCAACGCAAACGACTTCTTACCAGACGGATTCGTGGAAGAACTTATTAAGAACAAGCCTGAGTGGTGGGTTCAACGATATGTTTACAGTTCTTTCATGTTTGCTGAAGGTTTAGTTTACCCTAGGGCGATGCAATGTGTCATTCCAGCCTTCGATGTTCCTAGTAACTGGAGAAGAATGGTAGCACACGACTACGGATTATCAGATCCATCTACATTTGTATTCGCTGCAGTGGATGAAGAACACGGAGAAGTACACATCTATAAGGAAATTGTAGCAGAAGATGCCAATGTTGAGCAACTTGCTAACATTTTCCACCAAAACACAAAGGATATTCCTACAGGTATGTGGGTATGTCCACCATTAATTGACCCTAAGTCAGGACCTAAGAGAGATTATAATAAGAAATCTCTATTAGATTACTACGCTGACTATAATATCTTTTTCAAACCAGGAACTGTTAGTGTTGATGCCAGAGTTATGAGAACAAAAACTTACACCGACCTTAAAAGAGTTCTTATTCACGACTGTTGTCCAGTCTTAATTGAAGAATTAAAGAACTATAAGTACCCTGAGAGAAAGATTGGTGAACCAGTAAAGGATAAACCACAGGATAAAGACAACCACTGCATCAATGCTATGGAGTGGATACTGATGGAACTACCAGCTGACCCTAAGAAATTAGTTCACGGTATTTACAACAGCTTCGGTCAAGACTTAACTAGACCGATTAAGACTATTGCTCCTTGGGGAGAAGAACAAATCGACCCATTCAGAGAAGAATATGCTTTAGGAATTAATTTTAGAAGCTTATATTAGAAGGAGGTACACATATGTTATATTTAATAACATTCATCTTCGGATTCGTTACAGCACTTTTCCTATTTAAAGGAGAAATTAAAATTAGAATCACAAAACAAGAAGGTACTCAACCAGAGATTATCGGTGTTATTGATCCTAAGAAAGACTTAGCTGAACAATACGAAGCATTTAAGAAAGGCGAAGTTGACGCAAGAGACGTTAATACTGCAGCCAGCGAGGATAAGAGAGACATTACAGACATCTTTAAATTATTTAGTGGAGGTAATGATTAATGTCAAGAGAAGAAAAGAAGACAAAGAACAAAGCTTGTCCTAATCATACAGAGTTATTGCCAGAAGGAGTTACCCTAGGTGACTTAAAAGCAAACTGGGAACAAGCAAGCCAAGTATATCAAGCTATCTATCAAAAGATGAAGATACTTGATGCAGTAGATAGAGGTAAACTATGGGATGTTGTCCCTAACTCTATACCATCATATCAATTATGTCCAGACACAAACCACGTATCTAGAACTAAAGAAGCGTTAGTTGCTTCAATTTATTCAACAGGATTATCTGCTGATGTATTCCCAAGAGGAGAAGCTGATATTGAACTAGCAACTAACATTAACTTAGCACTTCAAAAGGTTTGGGAACAAACTGATATGTCTTATAAACAAATGCAAGCAGGAGAAAGAGCAGCCTTACTTAACTTAGGTATTACCCAAATAGGTTGGGATAAAGATATCATTGGTGGAACAGCCAATAAGAGAACAAAAGGTCAAATCATTGCAAAGAACATTAACCCAATGAACTATATGAGAGACCCAGCTGCTGAAGATTTAGATACAGCTGCTTATTGTATCTATCATGAATCTTATCACAAGAACTGGTTCCGTGCTCAAAAGCAATATGGACAAGCTTGGAAAGATTATGAAACTCAAACTAAAGCAAATGAAATCTTATCAAGAGACTTGCCAGAGATTTTAGCTACTAAAGAAGACGCAGCTAGACAAACAAACTCAAACTATCATAAATTAGTTATTCACTATGTTAAAGTAGTTGATGATGAATACAAGGAACACTTATGGGAAATACATACAATCAACACAGACTATGTATTATATGCTAAAGAAATCAAACCAGCACTATTCCCATTCGCAGAATTGAATTGTAACCTACCAGTTAAAGATCCAGTAGGTGCATCACCTTGTGCAAAGATTTTCCCTAACAGTTTAATCTACAATATCTTAAACTCAATGGTAGCAACACAAGGTTATAAAGCGATGAGACCACCAAGATTCTTAAACAGTCAATCAGGTATCAATGTATATAGCTTTGCTAAATACGGTAACGATCCTGACAAAGTGTTTATTGTTAATGGTGATGCTAGAAACGCAGTTCACTATCAAGAATTCCCTGCACTACCAGTACAAACAGCTCAACTACTACAAACATTACCAGTAGATATTCAAACTATCTCTGGAGTAGATGACCAATACACAGGTAGAGATACAGGTTCAGTTATCACAACAGGTGGTATGGAAGAGTTAATGGCTAGAGTAACAATGTTAGATGCTACTAAGATTGCTACATACGAACATTACTGTAAGAGATTAACTAGATTAGTTCTAGAAAATCTTATTGCCTTCGGTGATGACAGAGAATACATTGTTAAAGATAAAGCAACAGGACAACTTAGATATGTCAAAGTAGATTTCCCTAAAGTAGATGCTAAAGTTTGGTTCGACTATGCTATTGATATCTCACAAGAGTTACCAAGAAACAAAGCTAGAAGAGCTGAAATGGCTAATACTATGATGGAAAAACAAATGCAATACAATATGGAACCTGCTATCATTACACCAGAAGAATGGGTAATGATGCAAGACTTACCAAACAAAGATTACATGGTTCAAAGAATGAAACAAATCAGATTAAAAGATACAGCTATGGACTTAGCAGCAGGATATGCAGCTATTGAAATGGCGATGGATGATGGAGTACCTGCACAAGAAGCATATCAAAATGCAGCTACAGGTATTGTAGAAAAATACAATCCAATAACATCTAACATTGGAGTACCATCAGATGGTATTCCACAAGAACCTAGTATTCCATACGGTGAACAAACACCTATGAACATAGAAGAACAAATGCCTTCTATATTTAATAACACAACACAACAAATGATGTAAGAACGTTGGTACAGGAATCTCCTTCCCTGTACCAACTTTTTTATTTATTTATAAAAAAGACTTGACAAATTTGAAAAAATGTGGTAGGCTATAATTGTAAAGATAAGAGAACCAACTCGTTAAAATTGTGTAGTCTTTACAAAATGTAGTTTCGCCAGCTACATTATAAAAAGGAGGAATCGGCAGATGGATGAAAATAATAATCAAGTTACTTCTGAAACTAATGAAGTTGATAAGATCGAAACAATGGATGATCTAGATAACTTATTAGCTGAAGAAGGAGAAAAGAAAGTTTCTGCTCCAGCACCTAAAGCTGAAGAAGAAATCAAAGAAGAGGAACCTGTTAAGGAAAATTCCGAAACAGAAGAAAAACCAATCGAAGAACCTAAGAAACCTACAGACGGTGGAAGGGTTACAGAAAACAATATGACTAAAGCTGATAATGCTTTTGCAGCTATGAGAACTGAACTTAAGAGATACGAAAACATGATGAAGAATCTAGCAGATGCTAGAAAGATCTCAGTTGAAGAACTTACTAATCAGTTAGGTAAAGAAGCTGTAGAAAAGAAAGCTGAACAATTAAACGTTACACCTGAAGTGTACGAAAGATTATCATCTTTAGAAGAAGCTAAAAAGAGTTATGAAGCTGAACTTACTAGATTAAAAGATGAAAGATACAGAGAAGCACAAAGTAAACGTTTAGTTGCGGAAATCGAAACAGTACAAAAAGAACAAGGGTTATCAGATAACCAAGCAAGAGAATTTGTTAATGAGACGATTTCCCAAGGGATGGATATTCTAAAAGGAAACGTTCCATTAAATATAGTATATAAAGGAATTCACTTTGATGATTTAGTCAAAGCTGAAGTCGAAAAAGCCAAGCAAGAAGTAATAGCTCAATATTCAAAGGCTGACAAATATGCGGCCTCTACAGTAAAGAGCAGCGGCAATGCTGACAAGGATGTAAATGATATTACAGATATGGCAGCCTTAGATGCTCTTCTTGGTAAGTAGACCTAAGTTCTTTAAAATATATTTAAAGAATTTTAAAGGAGGGACACTATGTCACTAAACGGATTATCACCAACAACTGATATTAACACAGCTGTTGCTCTAGCTAACAGTCATAAGGCTAGACCAGAATTATTCTATGACAAACAATTATTAGACACAATCAGATTAGGAGCTGAAGAATTTAAACACTACAGACTAGCTGATGAAACACCAATTCAAGGATGTGCTGAAAAACTTCAAGTAAGAAGATGGAGTCCATTACAAGCTCACACTATTCCTCTAGTTGAAGGAGTTCCACCAATTTCAGATAAAGGTTCAGTAGAATCTTATGAAATCGGAACACACCAATATGGTAGATTTATGGAATTCAGCGACAAAGTAGACTTTGAAATCGTTGACCCAGTTATGGCTCACTATACAAAAGAATACTCAATCGTTGCTATTGAAACATTAGACTTACTTGCAAGAGAAGTATTAATGTCAGTAGGACAAGAATTCTTCGCAGGTGGTGCAGCAAACTTTGGTGCATTAACAATGAATGCAGTTCCAACATTAACAGACTTAAGAATGATCGTTCTTAACATGAAAAAGAACTTAGTTAAACCAAGAAGTTCTGGAAACTATCATGTATTAGGTACACCAGAATTCTTCTATGATATGGTTTCAGATGAAACAGTTGAAAAATACATGACATTCAACAACACAACAAAATCTATGTATGACGATGGAATGTTAGTTCCAATGTTCAACATGGAATTCTATGAAGTAAATAACGCAGAAGTATCTGGAGAATTTACAGATGCTGATGGTAACTACTTCTTAAGAGTTTACAGATACAATACAAACACAGAAGATTATGAATATCAAAGCATTGCTGGTTCTACATACAGAACAGTATCTACAGAAGGTGGATATGTATTAGATTCAAGAACAGGTGCAGCTGGAAGCTATATGCCTGCTGGTGCAGTTGTTACTTGGGACATTGATGCATATAACGCCACAATCGTAGATGGATATGGTACATACTCTGAATTAAAAGTACACCCAATCCTAGTAGTTGGTGCTGATGCATTAACAAGAACATGTATTGCTGGACAAGGAAATGCTAAGATGTATACAAAACAAAAAGGATCAACAGGAGTTCTTGACCCAATCGATCAAAGACAATCAATCGGATTCAAGATTAATTCAGTTGGATTTGGTTCAGTAAGAACTGAAGCTATCTGCATTTACTACTGTGTACCAACAAACGCTAACTTAGCTTAGTAATAAAGAAGGAGGCTTATAATGGCTAGTAAATCAACTAACGTTAGTAATGCTGAAGACAACTTAGCTGGTGTTGTTGAAACTCCTGCTATTGTTGCAGCACAACCTAACGCATTACAAACTGCAAAACAAAAAGCAGACAGAGAACTTAGAGAAGCGACTGCGAACAAAAAGAAATTAGGAAGCTATTACATGAGTGAAAAGAAAGTAACAGTTTCTATTTCACCTTTCTACGCTCCTAGATTAGGTAGAGTAGTACCTATCACAGTCAACGGTATCACTGTGTGTGTACCTGCTGATGGTAAATCATACACTGTACCAGCTACATTTGCTGCTTCAGTAAAAAGAAAATTAGCAAATATAGATAGATTAGAAGCTCGTGGAAAAGCTCTAAGTGATGTTGCAAACAATGTAGAAAGTTTTGCAGGACAATTAAGATTTTAATCCAGAAGGAACGAGCAATCGTTCCTTCTTTTAATTTTTGAAAAGGAGGTATAAGATGTTAATAAGCACAATGGTTGACAAAGTTAATATGGCTCTTGCAGGTGAACTAGAAGAATATGATACTCTAGTTGATTTAATGGATTCAGTTATTGATGATGTCAACGCTAAGATGAATACCTGCTTCCCAGTTATTTCTGAATGGGTAGACTTTGTTACAGACTATAATGCTAAATTAACTGCAACGCTACCTAAGACAGAAACTACAGTAACTAAGACAATTACTACTGTAACAGAAAACTTAAGAGGTATTGGTTACTTTAATAAGTTTAGAAAGATTAAAGACTACTTATACGAAGTTGAATATGATAGTCTAGACTATGACTATGCTTATGAACACTTTGCAGAAGTACCTATTCCAGATGCTGGTTGTTCTTCAATTAGAAAAGAAAACATATACGGTAGAAACTTTGACTGGTATTATGATACTAAAGCAGAGTTTATGGTACACGTAATTCCTAGCTTAGATGGACAACATGCTTCTGTAGGTATGGCTGGAGGCATCTTCAATGAAGGAGAAGTTAATCCAGATAAACCAGACGATAGATTTAAGCTTGTACCATTTGCTATGTATGATGGTATAAACGATGCTGGTCTTACAGTTAACATCAATGTTGTTCCAGATTCAAAGAACGGCAAGGATGTAGAACCAGCAGTCGAAGTAAGACAAAACCTACCAGCTGCTATGATTATTAGATATATCTTAGATAACTTTGCTACAGCACAAGGTGCTGCTGAGTATATCAGAGATTATGTAAGAATCTATTTCCAAGATAGTCTTAAGAAATCTCACTATGAACTTCATGTTATGTTAGCTGATGATACAAGCACTTGGCTAATTGAATTCATAGATGGTCATACAGTTATTAAGGACATTAGCGAAAAACCCTATATCACTAACTTCCATATCACCGATGTTGAGTTTAACGAAGACGGAACAGTCTATAGCCCTGAAACTCAAGATGAAGAACATAATGCTATTATCACTAATAATGTTATGGAAGACGGTGCTGGACTAGAAAGATATAATATGATAGTGTCAGCGTATGATAACATTCAAACATCAGGTGAACCTATTTTAGGTAAAACTAATATGCTTGAAGTGTTACTAAACCTAAAGTATACAAACGCATATGACACAGGAGGTGATCATTTCTGGTATACTGAATTCGTAGGTAACGGTAGAACTGTTGCTACACCGATGGAAGAATACCAAGCTATATTCCCAGCAATAGAAAGACTATTTGCTGATAGAAGCAGAGCCACTGCTTTAACATGGCAAACAACTCATAGCGTCATTTATGATATGTCTACACAAACAGCTACACTTGTTATTCAAGAAGAGCCTATTGAAGAAGAAGACCCAATACTATTTGGTCTATATTATATAAATGATCCTATAATTCTTCCTTCACCTGAGGAACCTGAAGAACCTGAGGAACCAGAGGAAGAACCAGAAGAAGACGAACCAATTCCAGTTCCAGAAGAGGAACCAGAGAATTATGAAAAGACAGAAGAATATGTTGTTGATGACCATATTGATGTCAAGGAAAATTATCAAAGTGGTATAACTAAATTCCCCCATTTTATTTTTATTGCGAAAGATGAAATAGGTTATAGACAATTAAGAGAGATTGATTCAACTGCTTGGATAAACTCTTTTAAAACAGGCAAGATGCGTAGAACCCCTATTGATAAAAAGCAGATAGAACTAATTATAGGAGAAGAAAAAGGACACTTATTAGTTTCAACTGCTTGTTTAGGAGGGGAATTAGCAAGTCATATTTTAAACTTTATCAATACTAAAGATAAAGTATATAAAGATAAGGCTATGACTTTTATTAATTGGATGATTGACACATTTGGTAAAGAGAATGTGGCTTTAGAAATACAACCTAGTTTTCAACAAGAACAAATTGAATATAATAAATTTTTATATTCTAGATTTTTTTTAAATTAATGGAGGTAAGTCTAAAAATAAAGGAAATAGGCTCAGAATATTTTTCAAAACTCTCAGAACTTAAGAACATTAAAAT
>CALABN010000087.1 GCA_937885735.1 uncultured Bacteroidota bacterium
ATACTGTTCACAAGATCCCTGATGCACATTTCGCCTTGCTTCCAAAATACGTTCATCAATTCCTCTTCCTTGGCTGTCAATCGTTGTTTCATCTTTCAATTATTTATTACACGAAACAAATATAGATAAAATTTAGAATATCTACTATATTTATTAGTAATAATACTAAATCTATTAATAATAATTGAGACAAGCAATAGTAATAAATATTATATCTTATTGATTAATACATGTTTCTACACATATCCAAACCATACATTTTTTTGTAAAAAAAAATTAATTTGGATTTAGGAGATTGACAATTATCACTCACAAATTATCCTGTCAGCAATGTCAATTTTTATATTTTAGCGCCCCGTTATGACACAGGATTTGACACGCGGAAATCCCGCAAAGGTTATCTTACTTTACTCACTGCCAATCATTTTGGGCAATGTGTTTCAACAGGTGTACAACCTTGTCGACACAGTAATTGTGGGCCGATACCTGGGTTTTCAGGCACTGGCTGGCGTGGGCATAACGGGCGGCCTCAACTTCCTGGTTCTTGGCTTTGCATTCGGCATCACAGGTGGCCTTGGCATTCGGATTGCACAATTCTTCGGCTCAAAAGACTACGAAAGAATGAGAAAGTCGGTCGGCACATCGCTGATAATCTGTCTTGGACTCTCGGCCCTGCTTACGTTGCTGGCGCTGGCGCTTCTGCCGTGGTTTCTGCGACTGATAAGCACCCCTGAAAGCATCTACACTTACGCCCACGACTATATATTTGTGGTGTTTGCGGGCATTCTTGCCACAGTGGCATATAATATGGTGTCGTGCATTCTGCGTGCGCTGGGCGACAGCAAGACACCGCTTTACTTCCTGATATTCTCGTCGGTGCTTAACGTAGGGCTCGATATGCTGTGCATTGTGGTGTTCCATTGGGGTGTCACGGGTGCGGCAGTAGCCACCGTAGCCTCACAACTCATTTCGGCAGTACTGTGCTTTGTGTACGCATTCCGTCGGTATCCAGAGATAAGGCTCAAACTCTCGGACTTCCGCACCAACTGGTCGTTCATCTGGAAACACCTGTGCATTGGACTGCCAATGGCACTGCAATTCAGCATCACCGCCTTTGGCATCGTGATTCTGCAATCGGCCTTGTGCGGATTTCAGGACACTTACATTGCTGGATTCTCGGCTGCAAGCCGTGTACAGAGTCTGGGTTCAACGGTTGGTGTGTCGTTTGGCGTGGCAATGGCCAACTACGCTGGACAGAACTACGGTGCAGGCGAGATTGGACGTGTGCGCAGTGGCGTAAACTGGACCATTCTGATAGCGTTTGGCGTATGCGCCGTGGCTTCCACCATTATGTCGGTCTTTGCCGACGGGCTCACATCAATGTTTATGGACAAGAGCACAACGATAGAGTCGGCAGAGCACATTGCCGAAGTCTATTACGCATCAAAACAATATCTGTATATGAGCGCGATATTCTTCCCGTTCCTTTACATTCTGTTCGTATACCGAAACGCACTGCAAGGCATTGGCAAGACATTCTGGCCGTTAATGGCTGGTGTCCTTGAACTTATAATCAGGGTTGTGGCATCGGCAATACTGCCAAAGGTAATGGGATATCCTGGCATCGCCCTTATCGATGTACTCGCCTGGGTAGGCGCCTGCACTGTCTTGGCCATATCCTATTATCTGCAAATGCCAAAACAAGTGGCAATGAGCAATTCACAATTCACTCCCGATTCCGATAATAATCGGGACTTTCGGGATTACAATTAAAATTGACATTTTGAAACAAACAAAAAGGCCGACTATTTGTCGACCTATTTTGTTGTTGCGTCAGTCGTACTCATCTTCATAAAAAAATAAGGTCAGTTTTTCAACCTCTTACTTTACCGCATTCCAAACAATCTTGCCTCCAATGTTTATCATATCAAGGCCACCGTTTCGCCAATCTTTGTTCCATAGCAAACCTGGACGCTCCGATTCGCATTTGATAACCACATTCGGACATTGGCGGAAAGCACCTTCTCCAATTCTTTCAACCGATTTTGGAATCCACACTTCTTTCAAGTCGTAGCAGGCATTGAAGGCTCCACTGCCCAAACTGGTGACTGAATTTGGAATGTCGACAGAGACAAGTCCACTGCCTTGAAATGCGCAATCGCCTATGCATGTCACCGTGTTTGGAATGGCTATGGATGTCAATTCCCTGCACTTGTCGAAGGCCATTGTGGCGATGCTTCTTGTACGCTCGTTAATGGAACACTCCTTGATGTCGGTTGCTGTTGCCATCACCAAAACCAAATATGGATTATCGGCGTTGCCCAAATAATCGGCGTTGCCGAATGAGTTGAATTTCAATTTTGGGCAACCAAAGCCAAATACTCCCACGTTCGAAATCTTGTCGCCCATAATGGTTACCGACTCTAAATTTTTACAGTTCGAAAATGCATTGTCGATTGTTGTGACAGAACCTGGAATCACAATAGATGTCAATCCGTTGCACTCTTCAAATGCTTGAGGACAAATAACTTCAAGCGTATTAGGCAGTGTAACCGACGTCAGTTCCTCGCAACTGAAGAACGCAGATGTGCCGATGCCTGTGACTGAATATGTAGCACCTTCAAAAGTCACCTTGTCAGGAATAGTCACACTTGTCAAAGCGGAATAACTGCCTCGCGCAACTTCAACGGTGTATGCACTTGTGATGTTGTAGCAGAGGTCGCCACTCTTGAAATCGTAGGCAAATGTCTGAATTGATAAAAAACACAAAACGGAAACAAACAAACGACGTATCATAAGCATAATAATTTAGTTACGCGTTAATAAACGTCAACGCGACACGATTTATTGTATAACAAACTAAATATCATTCATTCTCGTTGAACGAGCAAATCTTGATATGGCGGTTTTCTGGTTCAGACCCCCGTTGGACTCGATACACATCGCCCAATACCTTGAGTTGAATTTTTTAGTGTCTGGTACCTGGAACCTAGTGCGTCGTAATTCTGAATTGTTAATCGCCTCTTTCCTCCTTGATTTATTTTTTGTAAAAGTTCTTCACAAAGCGTCCGTATTCGCCCTTACGCAGGATGATGCGGTTGATGAAACAGTCGCAGAAGCCACAGCCGTAACCCATCAACTGCACATACGACGCCACCACCGTCAGCAAGGCCACCTTTACGCTTTTTGTCGACACAAGTGCATCTGCAAAAAAGGCGATGGCTGGCAATGCAAGCACGCACAAAAGCAACGGAAAGAAGCAACACAAGGTAACAAGCAAGATGTTGCCCAAAAAGAAGCAGGCTGGCAACAAATGAACGAGCTTAAGCGTCCCGCGATGGCGTTTTTCAAGGTTGATGCGGGCTATGCCTGAATTGTAAACCTGCTTGAAAAAGGCCTTGAACGATGTTCGGCGCTTGTGATATACAAAGGCATCCTTTATCAGTCCAGTCTTGCATCCGCTCTCAATCAGGCGCATGCTGAAATCCATATCCTCGCCAAAGCGCATGTCGGAATATCCGCCCACCTTAAAAAAGGCATCGCGCTGTATGCCAACGTTGAAGCCACGCGGATAGAACTTGTCCATCTTCTCCTTCTTGCCACGTATGCCACCCGTGGTCAACACTGATGTCATTGAGTGGCTGATGGCTTTCTGGATTGGCGAAAACGACGGATGCGAGGCATCTGGCCCGCCAAAGCACTGCAAATCGCGCTCGCTTAAGGCTTTGTCTATAGCTTTCAGATAGCCTGTTGGGACTATTACGTCGGAATCTATGAAGATGAAATATTCTCCTTTTGCCTGCGATGCACCATTGTTGCGTGCAAGGCTAGGGCCCGAATTTGGCTGTTCAATGTAGTGAATGTCGAGCCTTGATGAGTATTTCTCTACAACATCCCTGCTCGTATTTGCCGAACCATCTTCGACAATTGTCACGTCAAACCCGTCAAAATCCTGTTCCAAAAGCGACTCAAGCAACTCGTCAACCTCATTTGGACGGTTATACACGGGAACTATGAATGAATATTTCAGCATCTAAATCAATATCTTCTTAAACACAAAACTACAACAAATTGTCATTATAGAAAATCGTCGGCATTCAGGCCTTCAAGCCCAGCAATAATCCTAACAGCTTCGGCACGCGACTTGCCACAAATGGTTTCGTCGGGGGCAAAGGCACCACAGATGCGCGGGCGTTCAGGCTTGCCAAAGATACGGCAACGCATATCATCGTCGAGGTTTACACAACGTACTCCCGCAGGCTTGCCGTTTGGCATTCCTGGCAATGGCGAACTTATCGAAATAACCGTACAGCATACGGCACAATGTGGCCTACATTCCATTTTATTTTCGTTAACGCGTGTTTTGAACACAGTCCCGATAGATATCGGGAACACAAGACGACCCGATTCACGGACAATCATTATTGGTTGCAATAATAAAGGTTTAATCAGATCTATTCGACACTGACAAGAATATTTTTAAGCACGAACTGACAAATATTACTGTTTTTTTCAGCAAACTAGAGGCTTGTTTTCCGTAGGTTTCACTGCGTTCTAAAAACAAAAACCGCCATAGGCGAAATGTCTGTGGCGGTTTGCTGGTTATAGTTACAATGTGTCCTATTCCTCTTCCTTGTGTTCGGCCTCGTAAGCCTTGAGCAACTTGTCCTGAACGTCGCCAGGCACTTGTGCGTACTCGGCAAACTTCATTGTGTAGGTTGCGCTACCCGATGTGAGCGAACTCAACGATGTCGAATATTTGTTCAGTTCGGCCAATGGAACCTTGGCTTGCAGTTTCTCGTAGCCCGATTCGCTGTTCATTCCCATAATGATGGCGCGACGGCCTTGAAGGTCGCTCATAACGTCGCCCATGTATTCCGATGGGACAAGCACCTCAACGTCGTAGATTGGCTCCATGATTTTCGGTCCTGCCATCTTGAATGCCTGGCTGAAGGCGTTTCGTCCTGCCAACTTGAATGATATTTCGTTTGAATCGACAGGGTGCATCTTGCCGTCGTAGATGCAGACACGGATGTCGCGGGCATACGAACCGGTAAGCGGGCCTTCCTCCATCTTTTCCATAATGCCTTTCTGGATGGCTGGCATGAAACGAGCCTCGATGGCACCGCCCACAATGCAGTTGCAGTAAACCAGCTTTCCACCCCATGGCAATGCAATCTCCTCTGTTCCGCGCAGGCTGACTGACCAATCCTTGCCGTCAATCTTGTATGTTGACGGTGCAGGCATTCCTTCGTAATATGGTTC
>CALABN010000088.1 GCA_937885735.1 uncultured Bacteroidota bacterium
TAGTCTTCATCGAGCACCTGCATGCCCTTGATGCCGCGGCCGCCGCGCTTCTGCTCTGCAGCTGCAAGGAAGAATGGCTCGACAGACTCCCGCCTTACCAGGGCGGAGGCGAGATGATAGAGACAGTGTCTTTTGAAAAAACCACCTTCAACCAGTTGCCTTACAAGTTCGAGGCAGGCACGCCAAACTACGTCGGAGCCATAGCGCTTGCCGAAGCCATTCGCTACGTGCAGTCGATAGGCACCGATAGCATATCGGACTACGAAAACAGCCTGTTACAGTACGCTACCGAAAGGATTAATTCAATTGAAGGCTTGCGCCAGATAGGAACCGCCGAAAAGCGCGCGTCGCTCATATCGTTCGTGGCCGATTGCGCCCATCCGTTCGACATCGGCACCATACTCGACAAGTTGGGCATCGCCGTACGCACGGGCACGCACTGCACCGAGCCCATAATGCAACATTTCGGCATACCAGGGACAATACGCGCGTCGTTCTCGTTCTACAACACGGTTGAGGAGATTGATGCTTTGTACAACGGCCTTCAGCGGGCCATTAAAATGTTTAGATGATGAGTGAAATTGATGAACGCCAGGAACAGGTGATTGATGAGTTCAGCGTCTTTTCCGATTGGATGGACAAGTACGAGTACCTGATTGAGTTGGGAAAAGACCTTGAGCCGATGCCCGAGCAGGACAAGAACGAAGACAACATTATCAAGGGTTGCCAAAGTCAGGTTTGGTTGACTGCTTCTTTTGCCGACGGCATAATCACCTTCAGGGCCGACAGCGACGCAATCATCACCAAGGGCATCATCGCATTGCTTATCAAGGTGCTGTCAGGGTTGAAACCGTCCGACATTGTCAATGCCGACCTGCATTTCATTGATGCCATAGGACTTCACGAAAACCTGTCGCCAACCCGTTCAAACGGACTTGTCAGTATGGTAAAGCAGATAAAAATGTACGCATTGGCTTATCTCAAAAAATAAGTAGGTCTTCTTTAAAGTAAAAATTCAAATAACACAAAATAAATACCATATAATCAGTTTTTATAAAATATTACCATCAACGAATCAACGAATCAACGAATCAACGAATCAACGAATCAACGAATCAACATATACTTATGGACTCAACACTCGAAACCAAGATAATCAACGAACTGAAAACAGTTTACGACCCGGAAATACCTGTAAACGTGTACGATTTGGGACTAATCTACAATCTGAAGGAAAAAGACGGGGTGCTTGAGGTGGAGATGACACTTACAGCGCCAGGTTGTCCCATTGCCGACCAAATTCTCGACGAGGTGACAATGAAACTGCAGTCGGTTCCAGGCATCCGCCAGGTCAATATCAACCTTGTCTTTGAGCCCGAATGGAACCAGGATATGATGAGCGAAGAGGCTAAAATGGAATTAGGGTTTTTGTAGAAATATGAAAAAGAATTTACATTTAGCCGTATTGCTTTTTATATCAAATATTTGTGTGTCACAAAACACGAATAGTCTTTTCGTTGATTGTGGTGGTTCGTTGGTATATAGCTCTAATTTATATGGTTATAACAATGGAATGAATATAGGTGACAGTGTTGTTGTAAAGTAAAGTCAGGTTGCACGTTGATACTCGACGCAGAGTCGGAAGTGTTTTTGGATAAAGGCGTCGAAGTTCAGTCTGGAGCCGTCTTGGAAACCGTAAAATACTAAACTATGAAAAAGACAATATTATTATTGGCGTTTTTGTTGCCAATGGCATTGAATGCGCAGCAGGCTCTTTTTGAATTTGAACAGGTTAGCAATACTATAGTAAACGATAACAAGGTTTGGTATGGTTGCCATGGTGTTTCCGAAGTGATAAGATTTTATGGCGACACGATTGTAAATGATGTGACATATAAAAAACTTTGCGAGGACAAGGACAGTACTCTTGTTTTTACAGGAGTGCTAATGCGTGAAGATTCTGGTAGGGTTTATGCTTATGATGTTCCTGTAAATTCGGTTTTTAATGATATGCATTCTGTTTTACGAATTCCTTTGGAAGAAGAGTATGTTTTGTACGACTTTAATTGGAAAGAGGGTGATTGTGTAGATCATTTAGGAATTGTCACTTCTGTGGATACTATTTTTGAGTTGGATAAGCTCAGGAAACGCATAGAATTCAATTCCATTGAATTAATTGATGGAATTGGATGTAGAGAATGGGGATTGTATTATCCACGAGCTCATTTTTATGTGCCAATGCCACATCGTGTTACTTGTGTGTATGAAAATGGAGTGTTAATCTATGAAGATGGTTATTTTTCATGTGGAGAGTGTGGAACATGGGGGTCTGTAACTGTCAGTGAAAATAAAATTAGTGTCGTTCCCTCAATAGTCCAGACCCAATTCTCAATCCAGGCCGAGTCAACGGTTCCATTCCAAATATCTGTAGTGGATATGCAAGGCCGAACTCATTTACAGGAAACAGTGTCTGCGGGTGAGTCGGTCGATTGTCAATGTTTGCCTGCAGGGGTATATTTGGTGGCGGTACAAACACAGGAAGGCGAGGTTGTCGCGGTTGAACGAATAGTGAAACAATAATTATTGTCAGAAATCAATGGTATTCCAACTTCATATTATTGTTCTAAATAGCCATTAAAAAAACAATGAAATAATGTTTATAGACAGCCAAAGTTTTCATTCTTATCTCGAAAATATTTAAGAATCATCTTAATATAAAACGACAAAAACGTAAAAGGTCAAAAAGTTTTCTTTTTGGCCTTTTTTGTTGTGTGAAAAAATTCACGCTCGATTACTGGCGCTTATTTGCCGATATTAAAGTCATTTTTATAGAAAGCAAGGAAAAACATAGTGATGCCAAAATGACTATCTTGTAAATGGCAACGTTCTTATAATCACCATAAAACTATTTTATTATGTGTAATCTTTTCAAAACATCAGGAAAGACAATCCTGTCAATTGGGATGGGCTTGTTCCTTGTCACACAACTTGAAGGTTGCGGTGGATGTAATCAAGAAAGCCAGTCGCTGAAACTCAACGACAAGAACTATCTTGAAAAACGGGGAGTCAATGTAATGGTCTATTCCAACCCATTCAGCGCCGCTTTCTACGATGAAAAACGTTCGGGAATCGACATCATTCATCACGGAGTGATGACAATAACCAACGGCGGTGTCCGCTTGACTGAGACACCAGAGCAGTGGGACCTTGTGCCTGAAATGGATGGAAAGCGCGAGATTGACTCGCTGACTGGCGAAATCAGGAGCAAACTCTACTACAAGGAGTACGACTTCCGTTCCGAGGTGCGCGTGGCACCAAAGGACAAAGGCTTCACCATTCAGGTTTGGCTCGACAACCCACTTCCAGATTCAGTTGTTGGCAAGGCTTGCTTCAACCTCGAATTTCTGCCTTCGGCTTATTGGAACCACTCATACATTGTCGATGGTAATCCAGCCTATTTCCCGCGTTATGCAGGTTATGACACAGAGGTCAAGCCATTGTCGGAAAAAGCATTGCAGGTCAACAACCTTATCACCGCCGACCTTCGCGGACGCAATGAGTTCACTGTTGTAAAGCCATTGGCCAAGGGAAACAGTTTTGTTATGGCACCTGATGAGCCAACCCGTCTTGTCAAGATTAATTCCGATACCGAGATGCAACTTTACGACGGACGCATTGTATCACAAAATGGTTGGTTTGTGCTTCACTCGTTCCTGCCTGCAGGCACAACGGGCAAGGTTCTTGAATGGTATGTCGAGCCAAATTCGGTCAGCGATTGGGTTCGCGAGCCAGTTATTGGATTTTCGCAGGTGGGCTACACCCCGACACAGCACAAAGAGGCTATCATCGAACTTGACCCAGCCGACAAGATTTTGACCAATGCAAGAATATATCGTGTGACAGAAAACGGCCAAGGCCAGTTGGTTAAGACTGTCAATACGGTGAAATGGGGTAAATATTTGCGCTACAACTACATAAAGGCGGATTTTTCCGACATTGTAGAGCCGGGCATTTATTATATTGAATACGGCAAGCAAAAGACCAATGTCTTCCCAATATCTGAAAATGTGTACGCTACAACGTGGTATCCTACTCTCGACGTGTGGTTCCCAGAGCAAATGGACCATATGCAGGTGAAGGAAGGATATCGTGTATGGCACTCTGCACCTCATATGGACGACGTGCTTCAGGCACCAATCAATACGCCTCACTTTGATATGTTCGAGCAAGGAGCCGAGACATATTCGCCTTACAAGTCATATGATTTTATTGACGGATTCGACAAGGGAGGCTGGTTCGATGCTGGTGACTTCGACATTGAGGCTGGTTCTCACTGCAATGTGCTCACCAATTTTGTGACTTTGTGGGATGAGTTCCACCCAGAACGTGACGAGACAATGGTTGACCAACAGAACCATTATGTCAACATTCACTTTGCCGATGGAAAAGCTGACCTGCTTCAGCAGATAGAGCACGGTGTATATCCTATTGTGACAATGGTTGAAAAGATTGGTCACGCTTGCCGAGGAATCAACCACGCTACGCTTTATCAGTACAACCGACTTGACGAACCAAGCACCATTACTGACAACAAGCATCGTACAGGCGACGAGCGTTGGCTGTTCACCTATTCAAATCCGAATCTTGAATTCCAGTTCTGCACCGCATTGGCAGGTTGTGCAAGAGTCTTAAAGGATTTTAATCCAGAACTTTCAAAGCGCTGTCTTAATGCATCACTTAAACTATGGAAAGACAACAGTCCAAAGGCCAAAAGGCCAGAAATGACACTTCAGGCACGCCTGCAACTTTATTTGGCAACTGACGACAAATCTTATCTTGAAGGTTTTGAGGAAATTATCTTGAATAGTTTCAAGCCAGTTCAACCACGTCGCGATAACGAAAAGGTGGCTGGTCCAGGTTTGCATTCGGCACCACAGATGCGTTTGGGCAGTCTTCCTCTTGCATTCCAGGCCGCACCATATATGAGCGACGATTTTGTGGGCAAACTTAAGCCATACGTTGAAATGTACAAGCAGATGCTCGACACAATGATGACGCAAAATCCATACGGTGTGAATGTCTATGGAACAGGTTGGGGAAGCACTGGTTCAATTGTCAGCCAGGGTGTCAATTCATATTGGGCAAACAAGTATTATCCTGAAATCATCGGCAAGGACTATATCTACCGTTCAGCCGACTTCATTTTCGGTTGCCACCCATTCTCAAACCTGTCATTTGTGACAGGCGTGGGAGTCAAGCCAAAGAATGTGAACTACGGCAACAACCGCGCTGACTTCTCGTTCATACCAGGAGCGCTTGTGCCAGGATTCCTCTTGTTGCAACCTGACTACATCGAAAACAAAGACGATTGGCCATTCTTCTGGGGACAGAACGAGGCCACAATTGGAGGCAACGCATCTTATCTGTTCTTTGCTTCAATTTTGGCTAACTTGAAATAAATATATTATAAATCAAGTGTTTAAAAACGCACTGGCGTTATGCCAGTGCGTTTTTTTATTAAAAGGAAACTTTATTTCTGCATATGCGTAAAATAACTTCCATAAATGTTCATTACATAATGGATTAGAAAAATGGAAGTAGCCAAACGGCACATATCGTTAATTGTTTTGGCTTTGGTCCTGTTGACAAACACTGTGGCCAAAGCCCAGCACGAGGAATACTACACTGACGAACAACTCGACAGTTTGGCATTGCTTTCTGCTTCCATGCCTGATGATACAAATCGTTTGAAAATTTTAAATAATATAAGTGCATACCACTATAATGTTGATTCAACTGAAAAATATGCCAACCAACTTTTAGAGTTGGCTACTAAACTCGATGACAAACAAGGCATAGCGCAATCTTATAGGTATTTGGCGTGGTCTAGTTTCTACAGAAATGATTACGTGACGTCAAGAGAATACCATTATAGTGCAATCATCATTTGGACAGAATTTAACGACGAGAAAAATTTATCTTATCATTATTTGGAGCTTGGTATAAATTATGCAATGTTAGGCCAATTTAAACAGGCAGATAAGTTTTTTGGAATGGCTCTAAAATATTATGCCAACAACAATGATTATGAATATATGTCCGAAGTATATAGAAATATGGGCTATATGTGTATTGTGCACAAGATGTTTGAAACAGCAAATGATTATATCGACCAAGCTCTTAAATACGATATGATTCGTTGTGATACAATGAGTATCGGGGAAGACTATTATTATAAGGCAACAAGTATGGTGGATTATCATACATATAATCCCAAAACAGACGCATTGAATTACGCTATAAAATTATGTAGAATAGCTTTAGGGTATCAACAAGAAAACACGCGTGCTTATTTGTGGACAAACAGGCTGTTATATACAGCTTATTACACTAAATTATGTGAAACAGTTGATGAAAATCAAATTAAGCAGTTGTCAGACAGTTGTTTGTTCTTTCGTAAAGAATGTTTAAAAACTATTAAAAGATGCGGTTTTGTTGATAGTTACCTAGATATAAAATCCATAGATGCAAAGTATTTTATTAAGGTTGGAAACTTTGAAATGGCACAAAAATACTTGGCAGAAATGAAGGAATATTTGGATGAAAATAAAAACCTTGAATCAGAATACTTGGAAGATATATACGTTGGCTATAAACTATATTACGAAGCAATAGGGGATTATAAAAAAGCGTTGGAATATGAAAGAAAAATAGATGAATTTGTAGTGTCGCAAAAATCCAATGAGTTTGCAATGCAGTTGGGTCAGACAAATGCCCAAACCAAATACGAAGAAATAATGCGGCAAAAAGAACAGGAAGAAAGGGAAAACAATATTCGATATGAGGAACAAATCAAACGTCGCAATGTGGCAATTTCCCTTGCCTTGATATGTTTTCTTCTAATGTCGGCATTGACTATTAATATTTTCCGCAATCTTGTCAGTCACCGGCGCACCAATAAGCTTCTTTTGGAACAGCAAAACTTGATTTTGGAGAAAAACGAAGAGTTAAACCAACAGACTGAAGAAATATCGGCACAACGCGATGAAATTGAAACCCAACGAAACGATCTGGAAAGAGTCAACGAGCGTATGACGGAAAGCATCCAATATGCAAAACGGATACAGACAGCCACTGTTCCTAATCAGGAAATGCTTTCACAGATGTTTGGAGAGATGTTGGTTTATTGGAAGCCTCTCGACATTGTTTCAGGCGATTTCTATTGGGCAACCCAAAAAGATCAATTCCGAGTGCTTGCGGTTGCCGATTGTACTGGTCACGGAGTGCCTGGCGCGTTTATGAGCATTTTAGGCATATCGTCACTTAACGACATTGTATTGGCAAACGACATCAGCAAGGTGAAGGCGTCCGAAATACTAGACCAAATGAAGGGCAGACTGATAAATGCCCTTCACCAAAAAACAGGTTTGCACGAGACACAGGACGGAATAGATATTTCTCTGTGCATTTTTAACTATGAAAAAATGACTGCCCAATACGCTGGCGCCTACCGCCCACTCATAATTATGCGTGATGGGGAAATGATTGAATATAAAGGTGACAAGATGCCTGTTGGTTATCACGCAATCAAGAGTGACCAAGTTTTTATCAACAACGAGTTCTCTCTGGTTAAAGGCGACACCATTTATATGTACACCGACGGCTTGCCAGACCAATTTGGAATTGATGAAACAGGAAACAAGAGCAAATTCTGCAAGGTGAGGTTTGCCCAAATGATTAAAGATGTATATTTAAAACCATTTAGTGAGCAGAAAAAAGAAGTGGAGAAAAGGTTGTCTGAATGGACAAGAAATGGTCAAATTGAGCAAATTGATGACCAACTTCTTATTGGAATCAAAATTTAAGATATACTTTATATAATACGCTTTAAAATATTGTAATGCAGATATCAATGTTGATATTTGCATTATCAATTAGTTTGGCAAGACAAATTTGTTGAAATGCAAATTATGGACCGCGAACGACAAATATACAAGGTGACTTTGATTGGCTTCTTTGTCAATATGCTGTTGTCGGTAGGCAAACTAGTGGCAGGTGTAATAGGACAAAGTGGTGCAATGATAGCCGACGGTGTGCATTCCATTTCCGATTTTTTCACCGACCTTGTGGTGTTGGTTTTTGTGCGCGTGTCAGCTCTTCCAAAGGATGAAGACCACGATTACGGCCACGGAAAGTTTGAGACTTTGGCGACAATAATCATTGGTTTGGCCTTGTTTGCAGTAGGTGCAGGCATCTTGTACAAGAGCGTTAAGCTGATATTGTGCGTTATTGGCGGAGAAAACATAGCCCAGCCAAAGGCTATAGCCCTAATCGCCGCTGCCGTTTCAATAGTTGTGAAGGAAATACTGTTCCGATATACCAAAAGAGAGGGCGAGAAAGTTGACTCGTCGGTAATGGTGGCAAACGCGTGGCATCATAGGTCTGACGCATTGTCGTCAATAGGCACATTGGTCGGCATTGGCGGAGCATATTTCTTTGGGCAGAAATGGAGCGTTCTCGACCCAATAGCCGCAATCATTGTCGGAATATTGATAGTAAAGGTTTCGTATGATTTGATAAAGCCAGGAATTGGTGAAATGCTTGAACGCTCATTGCCAAATGAGCAAGAGGATGAGATTGAGCAATTGGTATTGACAAACAAGAATTTCAGTGACATTCACAATATGAAGACTCGTCGCATCGGCTCTGCCATAGCCATTGAACTTCACGTGCGGGTCCCTGGAAATATGACTGTAACAGAGTCGCACAATGCAACCGAAGACGTTGAGAAAAAACTGAAGGCTCATTACGGTCCGCGTACCCAAGTGATACTTCACGTTGAGCCTATCAAGGAAAAATAACCCAAAAAAACATCGCACACACACAGCGCATCAGTTTTTGCTGGTTGTGGTTCTTCATTTTTCAAAAATTATTTGCCATAGCAGGCAAATGAGTAATAAATAATTACTTTTATGGCATCAGCTAATAAGCAAATAAAAAATTTATTTATCTGTAATTCAAATGATTGACCAAGATACAGTAAATACTATTTTCGACAGGGCCAACATTGTAGATGTGGTTTCCGACTTTGTGAGCCTGAAGAAAAGAGGTGTCAACTACATTGGCTGTTGTCCGTTTCACAACGAGAAAACGCCTTCGTTTACTGTGTCGCCGTCTAAAAACATATACAAGTGCTTCGGCTGTGGAAAAGGTGGAAACAGCGTCAACTTTGTTATGGAGCACGAGCAGATGTCGTACTACGAGGCGCTGAAATATCTTGCCCACAAGTTCAACATCGAGATAAAGGAAAAGGAATTCACGCCCGAGGAACAGGAACGTCACGACGACCGCGAGAGTATGATGGTGCTCAACGAGTTTGCCAAGAATGCCTTTATGCGGAATATGACGGAATCTGACGAGGGTCGGGCCATAGGTTACAAATATTTCAAGGAGCGCGGTTTCAACGAGGAAACAATAAAGACTTTTGAATTAGGGTATTGTGCATCTGACCGCAAATGGTTCACCGAGTTGGCCCAGAAAAGCGGCTATAAGCAGAAATATCTTGTCGACACAGGCCTTTCGATATTGAGGGAAGACGGAATAAACATTTTCGACCGTTTCAGCAACAGGGTTATGTTCCCAATACATAACCTTACGGGCAAGGTGATAGGTTTTGGCGGACGAGTGCTAGATGCACGAACTAAAGGCGTGAGTGTCAAGTATATGAACTCGCCACAATCGGAGATTTACGACAAGAGCCGTTCTCTTTACGGCATCTATCAGGCCAAACAGACCATAACCCGCAACGACAAGTGTTTCCTTGTTGAGGGCTATACCGATGTGTTGAGTATGCACCAAAGCGGTGTCGAGAACGTTGTGGCAAGCAATGGAACAGCACTTACAATTGAGCAGATAAGGCTGATACACAAATTTACAAGCAACATAACCGTGTTGTACGATGGCGATGCGGCGGGGATTCACGCGGCGCTTCGTGGCATTGATATGATTCTTGCCGAGGAGATGAACGTGAAAGTTTTGCTGCTGCCTGACGGTGAGGATCCTGATTCCTTTGCCCGCAACCATAGTTCGACCGAACTGCTTGATTTCATTGAACAGAACGAAACTGATTTTATTCTTTTCAAGACACGCCTGTTGCTCAAGGATGCAGGCAGCGACCCCGTCAAACTCTCGAATCTCATAGCCGACATTGTCACAACCATTTCGGTTGTGCCAGACAGCATCAAGCGCTCGATATATGTCAAGGAGTGCGCCGAACTGATGAATGTTGATGAAAAGGTGCTTCATATTGAAATCAACAAGCGCCTGCGCAAGAAGCGTGAACAATGGTTCAACGAGGAACAACGCCAGGAACAGGTTAAACTGCCACAGCGCACCACATTCAACAGTCAGTCGGCAACCATAGAGCGTTGCAAGGTTTACGAGGAGGAAATCATACGTCTGCTTATCAGGTTTGGAAACGAAATCCTGTTCACATTGGCCGAAGAAGACAAGCCTTCTGAAGATGTGTCGGTTACAAGATACATTGTCAAGGAGTTGAAGGACAGCAACGTGGAATTCAGGGTGCCAATTTGCAAGCGCGTGTACGATATTTGTTCCGATGCATTTGACAACGGCCGAAAAATCGACGCAACAATGTTCACTCTGAACCAGGATGCCGAAATAAGCAAGTTTGCCGTCGACCTTTTGGTGCCAAAGACCGAAGTGAGCAAATTGTGGGAAAAACGCAACCGCTACATTCCACCAGAGGAAAGTCATCTTAAAGAAGTCATTGACAGGGCTATAAATGGTTACAAGTCTGAAATAGTACAGCAGGAGCTTGACGAAATGGGAAAGACTATTGCCGAATTGCAGAAAAAACCAGATGGCGAATCGGAAATGCTTGATATTATGACTAAATATACTGATTACCTAAAGTATAAGAATAAATTAAACAATTTCTTAGGAAGAATAGTTATTAAAAACTGACAACCATCGTGAAAACAAAAAAATTGATGTTGGCATCGTCCCTGTTGCTGATAAGCGTAGTGGCAGTGTCACAAAACTTTCCAAAGTTTGATGTGACATATTGCAGGGCCGATTGGAATATGTCGCCTGATGCCATGTACATAAACGGCTCTGTATGTACGCATTTCGTTCCTATTGAAAGTGACGCAAAAGTCATTGATTTTGACCTTGCCAGCAATCTTAATGTAGATAGGATTGTGGGCAAAGATGGAAATCTTCAATACATACGTTCGGGCAATAAAGTCATTGTCAATCTGCCCAATAAGTTGAAAGAGGGCAAAAAGGATTCGTTGACTATTTTTTATCACGGAACACCTGTCAGCACAGGATATGGTTCGTTCAAAATAAATGCTTATCACCATACATTATGGACATTGTCGGAATCGTTTGGTGCAAAGGACTGGTGGCCTTGCCGTCAGAACTTTTATGACAAGATAGACTCTATGGACATATATGTCACCTGCCCTTCCAAATACAGTGTGGCATCTAACGGTGTGCTGGTAAGCGACGTGCCTGTTGGTTCGGCTCACACGGTACATTACAAGGAGCATCATCTTATAAATCATTATATGGTGGGAGTCGCAGTTGGTGTATATAATGAGCATCGCGACAAGTTCTTGCTGAAAAACGACCGTATTATAGAATTGGTGGACTATGTGTGGCCATCTACAAATTATCCTTCCAATAATCTGAAATATACAGCCGATTTGCTTGATATGTACAGTGGATATTACGGTCCATATCCTTATGTTGATGAAAAATATGGACACGCACAAATAGGTTGGAGTGGAGGAATTGAGCATCAGACAATGACGTTCCTATATGACTTTGACCCTGTAGTTGAGGCTCACGAGTTGGCCCATCAGTGGTTTGGCAATTATGTCACCTGCAAAGGCTGGAGTAATATATGGATAAACGAAGGCTTTGCTTCTTATTCAGAGTATTTGGCTATAGAGCAGTTTTATTTTGGTGACACAACTAGGTGGAAGGAATACAAATTGGCAGGTGCTTTGAATTCGCAATATTCCATTTGTGTGAAAGACACTACCAATATGGATGTAATCTTCGACCAGTCAACAACTTATGACAAGGGCGGTTTGGCGCTTCAAATGCTACGTAACGAGATAGGCACGAATGCCTTTTTTAAGGGGTGTCGGTACATTCTTCAAAATTATGCTGAAGGTTTTGCGTCGATAGATGATGCACGCCAATGTTTCGAGATGGCCGCAGACACTTCCTTGCAAGAGTTTTTCAATAATTGGATATATGGAATAGGGTATCCAATCTACAATGTAGGATACAGCCAAAATGAGAATAACGAGGTGCAGTTGATTCTAAACCAGACAACAATCCATTCGTCAGTCAAGTTTTATGCTATGCACCCTACCATTAGGCTTGTTGGCGAGACGCAAACAAAAGATGTCCGTATTTACAACACCGAGCAGGGTCAAAAGTTCATCATTCCTGTCGACTTCAAGGTTACAGAAGTGATTTTCGACCCTGACAAGAATATCCTGTGTAAATCGGAGGTTTTTAGTTCGATTAATAATTAATATATAGGATATTACTGGTTTTTATATAAAGTAATGGTTTCATTATAATGTCAAATGTCTATGAAACGATATTTGGACAAACATTGAAAAATAGATGCGGGTAGGCGCTTGTAATATTCCCCACAATGAGTAACTTGCACTTTATCGATTCATATTTTTTCTAAATGGTATCACACGAAATTGACTACAAGATTATTGGTCACGACATTCAACTTGTTGAGGTGGAACTTGACCCAGGCGAGACGGTCATTGCCGAGGCTGGCGCTATGATGTATATGGAGGAAGGCATAGAGTTTGAACCCCGAATGGGCGACGGATCCAATCCTTCGGCAGGTTTTTTTGACAAACTTTTGTCGGCAGGTTCGCGCATCATCGCTGGCGAGTCGGCGTTTATAACGCATTTTACAAACCGTGGTTTTGGCAAGCGTCACGTTGCCTTTTCAGCGCCCTATCCGGGAACCATTGTGCCAATCAACCTTGCTCAATCGGGCAACTGCATAATTGCACAAAAAGATGCCTTCCTTTGTTCGGCATTCGGCACCAGTATTTCGATAACGCTTAACAAGCGTTTGGGTGCAGGCTTGTTTGGCGGTGAAGGATTCATTCTTGAAAAACTCGAGGGTGACGGTATGGCGTTTCTTCACTCTTGCGGAGCGGTGATTGAGCGTCAACTTTGCAATGAGACTCTTCGTGTTGATACGGGTTGCATTGTGGCTTTCGAACCTCAAATCGATTATGACATACAAATGTCGGGCAACCTCAAGTCTTCATTGTTTGGTGGTGAAGGATTGTTTTTGGCCACTCTTCGCGGTACAGGCAAGGTTTGGCTACAAAATATGCCAATCCGGAAACTCATTCGCACATTGATGCCAGAAAATCCTAATTCTCATAAAGAAACTCAAGGGTTATTAAATACTTTGTTTGAACGATAAAAGGTAAATGACAATGGACCAAAAACTTAAAATTGTAAACAATTGGACTCTGCAAAAACTGATTAATGAATTGCAGTCTGGAAATATCAAGATTCCACGTTTCCAACGCGACTATATTTGGGAAAAATCAAAGGTTGTGAAACTGCTCAATTCCATTTACAACCAATACCCCGTTGGCTCATTGTTTTTTTGGAAGGCACCTGCCAAATATGCCTTTTTCATCCGTCCGTTCGACATTGACGGAATTGAGGAGACAAAGACCGAGGGCGATTTCCAGTTCATTCTTGACGGACAACAACGCATCTTGTCGCTGTTTGTGGCCCTTATGGGCAAGGTAATGGGCGATTGCGACTATTCAACCATTTGCTTCAACCCGGAAAAGCGTGAATTTCTGATTCCTCGTAGCCAACGTGAGAAGAACAACATTCCAGCGTGGCGCATATTAGATGATTCCGCCTTTGCCGAGACTCTTGCCGAATTGGAAAAAGGCAAGTCGCGCAAACAGACGGCCGAGGTTTGGAAACAATGCCGTGAGATTGTGCAGTCGTATCCTGTCAGCATCGTGCTCACCACAAATACTGAAATTGACGATGTGGTTGAAATCTTTGAGCGTATAAACCAGGGAGGCAAGCATCTTACCGTGTTCGACCTCATTCACGCAACAACGTGGAGCGAGAAGTTCGACCTTAAGCAGAACATTGACGATTTCAACACACCGCAACGCATCAAGCAGTTCGGACGGTTGGGAGAGAAAGTGTTCTCACTTTCGCTTACGCTAAATGCCTTTGACGATGCCCGTAGCCTTTACCAACTGAAGTTGACACCGGAAATATGCACCAAGATATGGCCTCGCACCAAGTCGGCACTTTTGAGCACGCTCGATTTCCTAAAGAAGATGCGTTTGTCAGGCGACCTGTCGATTTACCACAATCTGATACCAACATTGCAGTACTATTTCTTTGTTTCAGAGTCCAAGGAAATCGACCCAAGCCACCAAAAGACACTCGAAAAGTGGTTTTGGGACGCTAAATTCTCAAAGCGCTATTCCGTTTCTGCATCCACACACCTTAACGAAGATGTGCAATGGATACGCTCGCTTATTAAAGAAGAAATATGAAAAGATTTTTGCTGATATCCGTTGCGGTTGCCCTTTTTGCGTCGTGTACGCGAAACACCGATTGCCCCGCATTTCCCGCAACACAAAGGGCGTGGTTGCCTTATCACACTGACGAACAGGTCTTTTTCCTGACACAAGGTTCAAGTCAGATGTTTGTCTTCAACGATGTGTTTTTCACCCGTTCATATACCATTGGTTCAACTGAAGCCTGCGACTGCGAAGCCCAGGCATATTGCAAGTCGAAGATAGACACCGTCAACTGCATTCAACTGTCTTGTTCGGCGCAAAAGCAGAACCTGCGCACCGAGTTTGAATTCAAGTTTCAGCATTATGGCTACAGGAGCAACTATTTTGTGCCTGTCAACCTCGACAATTTCCTGTTCAGCATAAAGAACGACGGCACCATTGAAAATGCCACGCCTGTCGATTCTATGGAGGTTAACAATGTGTGGTACAGAGACGTGCTGATGATTGAGATAGACACGGTGGCATATCGCTCGTCGGAAATATACAAATTGTTCATTGCCAAAGACAAGGGAGTTGTTCGTTACGACTATAAGTCAGGAAAGAGTTACGTTTTGCGTGCCTTGTAGCAATCATTTATATAAAAAGACATTGATATCTGAAAAACATAATGTTATAAAATGGGGGATTCGTTAGTAAAGACCTATGGTTCGGCCGTTTTCGGCATTGATGCCACAACCATTACGGTTGAGGTGAATATTTCCACAGGCATAGCATTCCATCTAGTAGGCTTGCCAGACAGCGCAGTCAAGGAAAGTCAGCAACGCATTAACGCAGCATTGCGCAATAATGGATTTCAGTTTCCTGGCAAGAAGATAGTGATAAATATGGCGCCAGCCGATATCCGCAAGGAAGGTTCAGCCTATGATTTGACACTTGCCGTCGGCATTCTTGCCGCATCTGGACAAGTGTCTTCCGAACAGTTGGAGGAATATATCATTATGGGCGAGCTTTCACTCGACGGAAGCCTGCAACCTATAAAGGGTGCCTTGCCAATAGCAATCAAGGCTCGTGAAGAAGGATTCAAGGGTTTTATTTTGCCACGCCAAAATGCACGTGAAGCGGCCGTGGTCAACAATCTTGAAGTTTATGGTGTTGACAATCTGAAGGAAGTGGCCGATTTTCTAAATGGGAAACAGAACCTTGAACCAACCATTGTAAATACCCGTGAGGAATTTGCCAATAGTGTCGACAAATGGGATTCCGATTTTTCCGACGTGCGTGGACAGGAAAATGTAAAGAGGGCAATGGAGATAGCCGCTGCTGGAGGCCACAATGTTATAATGATAGGCCCGCCAGGAGCTGGAAAAACAATGCTCGCAAAGCGATTGGCAAGCATTTTGCCGCCGTTTACCTTGCACGAGGCTCTGGAAACCACAAAGATACATTCAGTGGCAGGAAAGATAGACAAGGAAACAAGCCTGATGACGAAACGGCCATTCCGTTCACCACACCACACAATCAGCGATGTGGCTCTTGTAGGCGGAGGAACGTTTCCACAGCCAGGCGAGATATCGCTTGCCCACAATGGAGTCTTGTTTCTTGACGAACTGCCTGAATTCCAGCGTACTGTGCTCGAGGTGATGCGTCAGCCTCTTGAGGACAGGGTGATAACCATTTCAAGGGCAAAGTTCACGGTAGAATATCCAGCCAGTTTTATGCTTGTGGCAAGTATGAATCCGTGTCCGTGTGGCTATTACAACCATCCCGACAAGGAATGTACCTGCACGCCGATGATGCGTCAAAAATATATGGGAAAGATTTCTGGCCCGCTTCTCGACCGCATCGACATACATATTGAAGTGGTGCCCGTTCCGTTCGACAAACTTTCGGGCAAGGAGCAGTTGGAGACAAGCGCACAGATACGTGAACGAGTAACAAAGGCACGAGCTATTCAGCAGGAGCGCTTTGCCGACCATCAGGGCGTGCACTGCAATGCGCAAATGACTTCACGGCTGATACGCAAATATTGTGTGCTTGATGCCGAATGTACACAGATGATAAAGGACGCAATGGAGAAAATCGGCTTGTCGGCTCGTGCCTACGACCGTATCCTAAAAGTGTCGCGTACCATTGCCGACCTTGCAGGCGAACCAAACATAAAGCCAGAGCATTTAGCCGAAGCCATTAACTACCGCAGTCTTGACAGAGATAATTGGGGACAATAAAAATAATATAACCAATTAATAAAGTGGTACCATTAAAACAAACACTTTAAGTATTGTTTAAATCAATAAAAAAGCCCGAAAATATTTCGGGCCTTTTTTATTTTGCATTGGCAATTAAGGGAATTTCTATATCCCTTAAAGAATTGCATCAATTTTTTGGGCCAATGTTGCTTTAGGGGCCGCACCAACTTGCTTGTCTACAACCTCGCCATTCTTGAAGAATAGCAGAGTAGGAACATTGCGGACATTATACTGTGTTGGAACGTCGCCAGCCTCATCAACATTCATCTTCAATACTTTTGCCTTGCCTTCATAGTCGTTTGCAAGTTCATCGACAAAAGGAAGCATCATCTTGCAAGGACCGCACCATTCTGCCCAAAAGTCGACTACAACAGGAATTGCTGATTTAAGGACTTCAGCCTCGAATTCAGCTTCGGTTATTTTTTGTGCCATAATTTTAATTTTTTGTTGTTGTAAATGTAATGGAGATTTCAATAAAATCCACGGACCTTCAATGTCATTTTTGGGTTTATGGTTCACCAAAAGTGTTAATGGTGTTTGTTGGTGGTTTGTAATACACAGATAATCAATGATTAAGACAGTGTAAAAATTCGTTAATCTATTTTATATATGTCGGTATTGACATTTTATCCGTAAGGAAAAAGTAAATGCCGAACACACAACGAATAATCAACTATTTGGCTAACTTTGGATTATGGAATTAACGTTGGACAACATATTATTGATAGGTTCAATCCTGCTCTTTGTGAGTTTGCTGGCAAGCAGGTCGGCCAGATTCAGGGTTCCATCGCTTGTGCTCTTCCTGTTGGTCGGCTTGCTGGCAGGTCCTGAAGGGCCAGGTGGCATAGTGGTTGACAATCCAACGGTGATACATTTTGTTGAGGTTGTGGCGCTTTGCTTTATTTTGTTTTCAAGCGGACTCGACACCAAAATTTTCGATATAAAACCCGTTTTGGGCGCTGGATTGACACTGTCAACATTGGGTGTGATACTGACTTGCGCCATCTTTGGCATTGTTGCCAATCTTGTTTTCCAGATACCAATGAGCCAGGCTTTGCTTTTAGGCGCCATAGTTTCGTCAACAGATGCGTCGGCGGTGTTCAGCATTTTGCGTTCGCGGACAGTCGGGCTCAAAGGCCGTTTGCGTCCTTTGCTTGAATTGGAGAGCAGTAGCAACGACCCAATGGCATTCTTTCTCACATTTATTTTCATAGAAATAAATATGGCTGATGCCGTTTCATTTCAATGGATAGTCTCAACTTTCTTGCGACAATTGTGCATAGGCGCTTTTGTTGGGGTGGCGTTGGGTTTTCTGATGCAACGCGTGTTCAACTGGATACACTTCGATTACGACGGTTTGTATTCCGTGCTGATGATAACAATGGTGCTGGCGGTGTTTGGGCTTTCCGAACTGTTGGGGGGCAATTCATTTTTGGCAGTCTTTGCATCGGCTTGTACAATCGGCAACAGCGACTTTGTACGAAAAAAGAGCCTAATCAAGCAGTTCGACGGGTTCGCGTGGCTTATGCAAATGGTGCTTTTCATAGCCATTGGCTTGCTTGTGAAACCGTCGAGCATAATGGAGCAGATGCCACAAGGCATCCTTTTGGCGCTCATAGTCATATTGCTGGCAAGGCCTATAGGCGTGTTTATCAGTCTGTTGCCATACAAAATCGACTTTAGGTCGAAATTGTTTGTGTCGTGGTTTGGAATCAGAGGAGCCAGCCCCATAGTGTTTGCCACATATCCGCTTGTGGCTGGTATGTCAAACACTGAAAATATTTTTGTATTAGTGTTTTTCATATCGTTGGTTTCAGTGTTGCTTCAAGGGTGCACGTTGCCTTATGTGGCGAAGAGACTCAACGTTGCAACGCCATACAATCGTAAACGCAAGTCAACTCTCGACATTGAAATGTCGTGGAAAAAGAAATCGGCATTTCGTATTGTAAAGGTAAAAGATGATTATAATTGCATCGGAAAGGAATTGGTGAACCTGAAAATGCCTAACAGCATTGTAATAACGATGATTAGGCGTAGCGGACAGTATTTTGTCACCGACGGACGCACAAAGTTGTTAGCCAACGACGAGTTGTTTGTAATAACCGACAGCGAATCGGATTTTGAAGATTTGATGCACTGCCTTACCACTTTTGAATAATTGATTTATAAATATTTAACATTTACAGGATGAAAAAAATCTTACTGCCGTTATGCCTTGTGGCATTGTTGTTCTGTTCTTGTGACGACGAAGATGACAATGGAAAAAGCAATGGCGCCAATGCTTCTAAAATCGACAAGTTGGTATATGACATAATGCACGATTATTATCTGTGGAACGAGTGGATGCCGACATATAAAAAAGGAGAAAACAGAGACCCTAACGAGTATTTCGAGACATTGTTATATAGTTATGAAGACAAATGGTCATACATTTCGGATGATTCCGACGCCGAGAATGCCGAACTTGCCGGAACACCGTATTCAATGGGTTATTCACCACTGTTCAGTTATTACAAAGAGGAGAATAAAGTATTGATAATAGTTGAATATGTCTATCCTGGAACACCTGCTGAAAAAGCAGGCCTTAAACGGGGCGACGTTATTCTGACAATCAATGGTCAATGGATCACCGATGAAAATTACATTGACTTATATAACGAAGAAAGTGCAACGTTTGGATTGGGCAAAATTGATTTCTCTGTGGAGCCAAGGAAAATTTCCTTGACAGGTGAAACTTTGAAAGCAAAGGCGGAAATAATAAATGCCGACCCTTCAATCTATGATACTATTTTCTATGTTAATGAAAAACCAGTCGGATATTATGTCTTTACACAATTCAACATAGGCACCCGTTGCACTGAATCTATGGACGTCATTTTCGACAGATTTAAAAGTGCAGGTGTCAAAGATTTGATTCTTGACTTGCGCTACAATGGCGGAGGTAGTCTTACAACAGCCGAACATCTTGCATCTGCAATAGCTCCGGCTAACGTGGCAAATGGAAAAAACGTCTTTTTCAAATATGTGTATAACAATATTTTGAATGATTACTACAATCAAAATGGCGGTGAAGCTAACTTTGTTGTCAATATGCCTGAAAACGAGCACAATGCAGATATGGAAAACTTGTATGTGCTCTGCACTGAAAACACCGCATCTGCCAGTGAGTTAGTTACTTGTGGACTTATGCCGTATATGAATGTAAAACTTATTGGAACAAATACTCACGGAAAATATTGCGGAATGATTAGCTTTGATAAAAATGTTATAAAGGAACTTGAAAATTGGTTCTTGTGTCCAATATGCTTTAAATATGCCAACTCTGTAGGCTTGACTGATTTCAAGAATGGGTTGGCGCCTGATTATGTGGTTGATGACGATATTGCCAATATGCTTCCTTTCGGTGACACCAACGACCCAATGCTCGCCACAGCACTTGACGTGATAGGAGCCCAGCCACTTACCGCCAAATCAGCAAGACGGTTGCCTGACGGTATTACAGTTATGGGACGCGACAAGTCTATAGTACGCAATAACTTGATTGTCAATGGGACATTAAAGTAATACAAAACACCCATATAGTAACAAAGACTGTCATTGTTGACAGCCTTTGTTGTATTTTTTTTGTCAAAATAATAAAATGATAATCAATCATTATTACAGCAATCACTTAAGGTGGGTTCTATAAATTGATTTCGAGCGATTTTTGAATTTTTATCGAGTAG
>CALABN010000089.1 GCA_937885735.1 uncultured Bacteroidota bacterium
CTTCAATGTTGAATGACATTCCTATACCCGAATGGTTGTAACTCTACAATGATTCTGTTGCCTTGTCGAGCGTTGGGAATATTTCAAGAATCTGGTCGAGGTGAGTCATCTTGACAACATTCTTGACAGCGTCGCTCATATTGCAGAACTTAATCTTGCAGTTGTTGTTGCGTCCGTGGTTGAAGATGCTGATGAGTGAACCCAATCCAGTGCTGTCGATAAGGTCGATTCCTGCCATGTCGATGATGAGGTTCAGGTACTCGTGTTGGTCGATGATTGCATTCAGTTGTTGCTTTATTGGCCCTTCGTTGACGATAGTCAATCTGCGGTTTTCAGGTTTCAGGGTTGCAATGGCGCAACCAGCGATTTGATTGTTTATCTGTATCATAATAAAAGATTTATGTTCGTAAAGTCTCGATTTCGGCAAGGACGTCGGTGCTTACCGATATAAAGTTTGTGACAATTTTCTTGAATAGTTCCTCGTTGTTGCCGTTTTTTGCCTGCAGTTCCAGTTCAGCCATATCGGCGCGCAATGACTCGATGCCCATAAGCGCCACTGACGACTTGGTCTTGTGCGCTATTGCCGACAGTTGTTGGTAGTTCTTTTCGTCGAGAGCCTTTTCAAGCCCGACGAGCAATGTCGGCAACTGCTGGATGAACACGCTTATAAGTTCCTGCTTGAATTTTTCGTCACCGTCTGTCACTGAATTCAAGTGTGTCGGGTCAATGTATTTGTATTTGTTGGTTGCTGTCTTTGGTGTTTCTTGCTGACTTTCATTTTCAGATTGTTGAACCGTGAAATGAATGTGCTTGTAAATCATATTTACAAGGTCTTGTGTCTCGAATGGCTTTGAAATGTAGTCGTCCATTCCAGCGGCAATGCATTTTTCCTTCTCGCCCTTGATTGCGGCAGCCGTGAGTGCTATGATAGGAATGGTCCTTTTAGTCTGATTGTCCATTTTTCGAATAACGGAAGTGGCTGTATATCCGTCCATTTCAGGCATATGCAAGTCCATAAGAATCAAGTCGAAACTGTCTTTGTTGAGCAGGTCGATGACAATCTTTCCGTTAGGTGCAATTACAAGGTTGAAGTCCTTCTTGAGAATTGTCTTTACAAACAGTTGGTTAATTTCGTTATCCTCGGCCAAAAGAATGTTAGGTTTCTTGTCTGTCTTGATTATTTCAGGCACAATGTTGACTGAAGTTTCGGCTTCGACAGTTTCAATGCCGTGCTTGTAAGTGATTTCAAGGCTGAACGAACTGCCTTTGCCTTCCTCGCTCAAAAGCGTGATTTTGCCTCCTTGCATCAAGGCCAGTTGCCTCGATATTGTCAACCCCAAACCAGTGCCGCCATATTTGCGTGTGGTGTCGTTGGTTGCCTGTGAGAAACTTGAGAATATCAGTTCCTGCTTGTCTTTAGGTATGCCGATGCCTGTGTCGTGGACAGTAAAGCAAAGTTTGCTTGATTCGCTGTCCTGCGATATTACATTGACTGTAAGTGTGATGCCACCATATTCAGTGAATTTCAAGGCATTACTCAACAGGTTGTTGAGAATTTGGTTGAGTCGGGTAGGGTCGCCAACAACAAATGTTGGCATAGTTGGTGCAATGGCTGACTTGAAATACAATCCCTTGGATTCGGTTGTTGTTTTGTAAGTTGAAGTTATGCTGTTGATTAACTTCTGAAGATTAAAGTCGATGCTTTCGATTTCCATTTTGCCTGCCTCGATTTTCGAGAAGTCGAGAATGTCGTTGATTATGACAAGCAGGTTGTTTGCCGAAATGGTGATGTTGTCAAGGAAAGTCTTTTGGTCTGGTGTCAGGTTGGTGTCGTTGAGCAGTTTGGCCATTCCTATAACGCCAGTCATTGGGGTGCGTATCTCGTGGCTCATATTTGCAAGGAACTGGTCCTTGATTTTTGCAAGGTTTTCAGCCTGTTCCTTGGCCAGAGTCAGGTCGATGTTCTGCTTCTTGATTTGCTTAATCATTGAGTTGAAGCCCTTCATCAACTCGCCAATTTCGTCGTTTCTCTTTTCGGCCTCTTTGACTTGATAATCTGATACGTCGGAAATTTCCCGCATAATCCTTGTGAGTTCAATGATAGGCGAGGATATTACGTTCTGCATTTTCTTTGAAAGCACCCACGCTATTACCATTGCCACAAAAAGCATCAGTATGTAAACTTTCAGGAATTGCATCGACCTGTTTTTGTAAGGCTCGAGGCTTGAATTGAGGTATATTGAACCTATTTTCTCATCATCGAGAATGATGTTTTGGCTTAATAGCAGGGCGTCGTCGGTGAATGCGGAAGTGTCGTGTTCAGAGAAGAAGTCGAGGTTGGTGTTTGTATATTCTGGACTTTGAGTGTATTCGGCAAACAGTCTGTGGTCCTTGTCGTAGATGCGGGCAACCCTGATGTCCTTGTCGGCAACCAGTGTGTGCAACACGTTTTGCGACTCGTTTGGATAATCGAACATTATGTTTGCCGTGTTGTTGTCGCCTACAATGTCGGCCAGTATTGAAAGGTTGTTCAGCAGTTGCCTTTTGTACTGGATTCTATCGTAGTGGGCAAAGATTAGGCCAACAATAATCATTGCTATCAAACTGATAGTCATTACCAATGTGGTAATTTTGGTCCGTATTGACAAATCCTTAAAATTCATCTTCTTTGGTTGAAATTATTTTTGCCAGAAGCAAAAGTTTTGGACTGATTTTTATGTTGATGTCGTCGGCAATGTCCTTGTTAATCTCAAACTGGCGGTCGGAGAATTGAGGCATAAAGTTGATTACGCCACCCAATTCGCAGAAGTTCTGCATCTCGTCGCCAATGGTCACTATGGGTTTTTGGCCCATTTTTTCCAAAATGCTGATAATCTCGTGTTGCTTTACACCCGAAAAAATCAGTATGTGGCATTTGTCCAATTCGTCGATGCTGTTCACACGGTTTATCTTCCAGTCCTTGCCGTTGACCTTACGGCCAATCATAGTCTTTTCAAGTATGATGCCGAACGGGTCGTTCTTGTAGACACACAGGTAAAGCGTGTCGCCAGTCAGGTAGTTTTCCGGCCAGTCAATGAATTTGGCAAAGTTGAATATGTAAGCGGCCTTCACCTCGTATTCGGAATATTGAGCGTTGGCATTTACCGCAATCAAACTTAAGATTGCTATGCCGAAGGCTATCGAAAAGTTTCTCATTGTCTTCATTGTAGTCAGTCTTTAAGTTCGAAAAGTGTGATTTCGACACGGCGGTAGTTCATTTCGTGTGTCGAGTTGTCGTATTTGCCGTGCTCGGTCGATTCGCCGTGGCCTTGAGTAATAATCTTTCGGCCGTCGACATTGTTCTCAAGCAGATATTTCAGCACGTTCTGCGCTCGTCGTTGCGACAGGTTGACATTGTGCGTATGTTCGCCTTGGGTGTCGGCGTAACCGTCTATTATGGCGCCCACCGACGGATTGTCGAGAAGCAGGTTGATAATCTGGGTGAGTTCTTTCTTTGAGCCAGTGGTGAGTTTGCTCTCGTTCAGGTCGTAGTAAATGGTGTACTTGTGAATCGTGTTTCGCTGTTCTGGTTTCGACACTTTAAACAATGCCGGGTTTGTGTCGTCGTGACGGCTCGTTTTGTTCCTGAATCCCGAAATGTTGTTCATTCGGTTCAGGTTGACAGGCTCGGCAGTGTAGAACGTGTCTTTGCCTATAACCTGCATCTGCACTGATTTGCTCTTGATGCCTTCGGTGTAGAAGTGCGTTTCCGTAATCTTGTCTTTTTGCTTCGTGTTTGCATCGAGTATGCTCAATGTAACAGAGTCGCTTGTGTTGATGGCATCTTCAATAAGGTTCAGCAGTTCGTCGGTGCTCTTCTTGAGTTGCGCCTGTTTGGTCTTGCTGACGCCTTGATTGCTGTACGACAATTTGTTGATTGTGTCCGATGTTTGTATGATGTTCTCTACAAGTTCGAGCAGGTGCTCGTAGTAGATAGGCTGTTGTACGTTGTTGTTCTGCGTTATGGAGTCAGCCTCGGTGGTCTTGTATATGTCGTAGAAAACATTGTTTACCATTACTTCCTCGCCAATTTCCTTGTTGCCAATGGTTATAGGGCTTAACGTTATTTCCTGATACAGTTCGTAGAAATAGTTCTGGTAAGGAATGTGTATGTTAATCAACTGTGGCATAAAGTTAGGTGTCGATATCACAAGTTGATAGTTCTTGGCAGGAGGGAATATAAGCAGATACTTGCCAGTTTCGGGGTCAGGCGTATATACATATTTAATCTGCTCGTGAGTGTTCTTGTCGTAAACCTTGATGTCCACCTTGACAGGCTTTGCAGGGGTGCCAGCCTTGACGGTTCCTTTGACAAGTGTCAATGGAATAGGGTCCTTGTAGCCGACCTTCATAATGGTGTGGCGCAGGTATGGGTTGTTCTTGGTGGTTGAGAAATAACCATATTCGCCACTTGCATTCAGTGTAAACGATATGTCGTCCATGGTTGTGTTGGTGAATCCCATATTTTCGGGTACCTGCCAGTCGCCACCTATCTGGACAACCTTGAACACGTCGCGCCCGCCCATAGTGTTGTGCCCTTCCGAACTGAAGAATAGAGTCTTTCCGTCATAGTGAATGTGTGGAAAATCCTCGTCGTACTGGGTGTTCACCTTGTCGCCTAAATTGACAGGCTCGTCCCAATCGCCTTTCTTGTTTAGTGTTGAAAGGTAGATGTCACGGCCACCCAAACCGCCAGGACGGTCGCTTATGAAATACAGTTTTGTTCCGTCGGGGGTGATGCTTACGGCACCTTCATAATATGGTGAGTTGATGTTCTTGTTGAGTTTCTTGACCTCGGTAACGTTGTTGCCGTTCAACAAGCCTACATAGATGTCCTGATTCAGTCCGACGCCGATATTAAGGAAGATGGTTCGTCCGTCGGGCGACAGGCCAGCGAGTTTCACCTCTTGGTCCTGCAGTTTGTGCTCAAGTTCCACATTCAGCATTTCGGGCTTTGTCCACAAGTCGTTGTCATCCTTTGACGATATCATTATGCTTTGTGTGGTGGCATAGCCTTTGCCAACGCCATATTCTCGCATAAACACCATAATGCTTTCGTCGGCGCTAATGATTGGGTGATAGTCCGATTCAGTGTCGATTAGGCTTGCAATAGGTTCTATTTCAACTTTGTAAGGCTGTTCTGTTATGGCTATGGCGTTGTTGCAGATGGCAATCATACGCTTGCAGTGGTTCAGTTTGTTTATGTCGGCCTTGTCGCTTTTGGCAGTCTTTGTAATGAAAAGATTGTATTGCTTTATGGCATCTTCAAAGCGGTAGTCGTAATGGTAGGCATCGCCCAAATAGCGCAAGGCGTCGTAGGGAATGAGCGAGCCAGCCTGCGTGCATACTTCTTCAAGATAACCTATGGCCTTGTCCTTGTGAGTGGTTGTCCGCAGGTAGCAAAGGCCTATTTGGTAGCGCAAGGTTATGTCGTCTATCACCGAATCGAGTTGCATATATTGGTGAAGCGCCTCGCGATACAGACCTGCGTCAAAATTGTTGTTGGCCGATTTTAGCAGTTTCCGTTCATTTGTTGAATACTGTGCTTCAGCAGTTTGGGTTGATGCGAACAGCAATAGACAGCAAATGAATCCTGCACAAACCGATGTGGCCGAATTTTTTTTGAAATTCATCGCACTAATTTTTGTGTGTAAACTTCAAAATTACTTTTTTTAAGTTTTGGAGCAATAGTCAAAAATGATTTGTAAATGGATTTTTTGAAAAAATTGTTCGATGCCCTTTTTATGCCCAAAACACTGCCCTCGGCTATGCGTCGGGCGGGGTATGCTGGCGACCAGATGGGCATTCGCAACAGATATCTGCGCGAAAAGGCCAATTGGCAGTCGCATCTCGACAATACCAAACAATACATTTTGGAGTCGGCGCGCAATGCGGAAAGGCACGGTTCTGTGGCCGTGCTCGGCAGTGGCTGGCTCTATGACGTGCCAGTGGAAGAACTCTCGCAGGCATTTGCCGATGTCTATCTTGTAGATATTGTTCACCCTGAACCTGTCAAGGTGCGGGTGGGGCGTATGCCAAATGTGCATCTTCTTACTTGTGACTTGACTGGCGGAGCGGTTCAGATGGCAACGCAGGCTGTCTCGTTTGCCGATTTTTCTGAAAAATTCGCTTCCGCCAGGCTTGATATCCAATTGGGCGATTATGATTTTGTGGTTTCGGTGAATCTGCTCAACCAACTTGACATCATTTTATGTGACTATCTTAAGAAACGTTTCAAGATTGGCGAGGAACAGTTGCAACAAGTACGCGTCGCAGTTCAGCAACGCCACGTAGATGCATTGCCCAAAGGCCATAGTTGCCTGATAACCGACTATTTGCAGGTTGATTCGCCTGTCGATGGCTCTGCAGAAAATGAGATTCCTCTTGTATATTGCCATTTGCCAGAAAATATGACGTTCAAGGAATGGAAATGGATTTTCGACACCAATCAGCGTTATTCCGTAAAAAATAACACCACTTTTAAGGTCAAGGCAGTTTGTTTTTGACAACCAACTTTGTATTTTTAACGTTTTCAAAAGTGCAATGGATTTGTTTGCCCTTGAATTTTGAGAAAATATTGATAAATATTTAAAACTTAATGTAATGAGATTAAGATTTGTTTCATTGGTGTGTGCTCTTGCAATACCTTTTATAGGTTTCTCGCAAGAAATAGTCAATAATGATTCCACACTTATCTTGGCAGGTGACCAGGATGCAGAAGTGGCCTTCAATGCAGGCAACGATTTTGTAGCCCAACGCAATTTCCAGGAGGCAATAAACAGTTTTACAAAAGCATTGTCTTTTAATCCGTCGTTTACAAAGGCGCTGATAAACAGAGGTTTTGCAAAATCAGAGTTGTCAGATTACAGTGGCGCAATCGCCGATTTTACAATGGCAATTGAGTTGGAGGAGTCGCCTTCGGCATATTACGGACGCGGTTTGGCATATTTCAACCAAAACAAGTCAAGCGAGGCATTGACCGACTTTGAAGACGCTATGATGGCTGGCTACAATGAGGCAAAGGTATATTATTACGCAGGTGTCGCATATTTTGAGTGTGGCAACTACGAGGAGAGTGTCAACAACCTGACACTTTCAATCACGCTCGATGGCAAAAACGCACAAGCCTACAACGACCGTGCCAGCGCAAAGCGTATGAAGGAAGACTACGACGGAGCAATTGCCGACTATCAATTGGCTATCAAGATTGACCCAAAGTTGGCCACGGCCTACAACAACCTTGCAAGCGCCCAACTTAAGAAGGGCAATGTCGACGAGGCCATTAGCAACTACGGACTGGCTATCAGCGTTGACCCTGAATATTACATCGCTTACAACAACAGGGCTCGCGCCAAATTCGAGAAGAACGATTTTGACGGAATGATTGCCGATTGCCAAAAGGCTATCCAGATTAATCCCGACTATGCATACTCATATAATAATATTGGTATCGCCCAAATGAAACAGAAGAAATATGACGAGGCTTTCCAATCGTTCAGCAAGGCTATTCAGTTGAACGCCGGTTTTGCCGAAGCATATCTTAATAGAGGCAGTTGCCAGGAAATGCAACGTAAGTTTGACGAGGCAGTGGCCGATTGGCGCAAGGCTTACGAACTTGGAATATCAAAGGCCAAAAACTACATTTCATTCTACGAATAATATAAAATATATTGATTATGAAACGATTATATATAATTGCACTTGCAATCATTTGTAGTACTTCGGCATTTAGCCAGGATGTTCCGTTTGACAAGTCTTATTTCCCGACACAGAAAGATGCCTTCAAACAGGCTAATATGAATTACAAGGACGGTGATAGTTATTACAGCAAGGGCTATTACCACGAGGCTTTGCAATATTATCTTGATGCACAGAGGTTTAATCCAAATTATTCGGTGTTGAACTACCGCATCGGTGTCTGCTATATGAACTTGCCAATGAAGTTCAAGAGTCTCGATTATTTTGAAAAGGCATACCAATTACGTCGCGATGTGGCCGAAGACATTCACCTTATGCTTGCCAGAGGCTATCATCTGAACAGCCAGTTCGATAAGGCAATTGCAGAATACAAGGCTCATATGGCAGTCTTGTCGCCAGTTGACGCACCAGAAATGAAGCCACAATTGGAAAAATACATTGCTGAATGCGAGGTGGGCAAGAAGTTGATGGAGGACCCTGCTCGTTGCTTTGTCGATAACGCAGGTTCTGTTATCAATTCGCGTGACAACGACCACAGCCCGCTTATCTCTGCCGACGAGTCGATGATGATTTTCACTTCAACACGCAACAACGGCCGTCCTGCCAATATGTTTGATGGACAATGCGATGAGGATATCTACATTACTTACAACACAGCAAAGAATTGGGGCGTGCCGACACCAATAGGCGAGCCAATCAACACTCAATTCGACGATGCCACGGTAGGCTTGTTCCCTGATGGCCAGCAGTTGCTCATCTACAACGGACGCAAGGGCAATGGCGATATTGAGGTTTGCCGTTTGAATGGTACCAAATGGGAATATCCAAAGGCAATGCCGAAGCCAATCAACTCTGACAGTCGCGAGACTTCAGCCTGCTTCTCGCCAGATGGACGCAGAATCTACTTCGTCAGTGACCGTCCAGGCGGTTACGGTGGCTCAGATATCTACGTATGCACCC
>CALABN010000090.1 GCA_937885735.1 uncultured Bacteroidota bacterium
CCTATTCCTCTTCCCTCTTGGTTCATATAAATCAAGATACCTTTCCCTTCTTTCTCAATCATCTGCATTGCTTTGTGCAGTTGTTCGCCACACTCGCAACGCTTCGAACCAAAAATGTCGCCAGTCATACACGATGAATGCACACGGACAAGTATCGGCTCGTTCTTCTCCCATTTTCCCTTAATCAAGGCCACGTGCTCCTTGCCGTTTGATTTCTGAAGGAACGGTATCAAGCGAAAATCGCCGTAGGCAGTAGGAAGATGCACCTCTGCTCCACGTTCAATCAACGATTCCTGATTTAAACGATAGGCAATGAGGTCCTTTATTGTTATAATGTTGATATTGTATTCTTTGGCAATTTTCAGCAATTGGTCCATACGTGCCATAGTGCCGTCTTCATTCATTATTTCAATGAGCGCGGCAGCAGGATTGAGCCCTGCCAAACGAGCCAAATCGACAGCCGCCTCCGTGTGTCCAGCACGACGTATAACTCCCTTGTTTTGAGCATATAGCGGATTGATATGACCAGGACGTGCAAATGTTGAAGGCTTTGAATCAGGGTCGGCCAATGCCTTGATAGTTGCGGCACGGTCTGATGCAGAGACGCCTGTAGTGCAACCTTCTATCTTGTCGACAGAAACAGTGAACGGCGTGCCTAAAATGGAAGTGTTGTTTTCAACCATATGGTCAAGTTCCAGTTCGTGGCACCTGTCAATGGTTATTGGCGCACACAAGACACCACGCCCGTTTTTCAACATAAAATTGACTTTGTCAGGGGTGATTTTCTCGGCCGCAATCACAAAATCGCCTTCGTTTTCACGGTCTTCGTCATCAACAACAATTACAAAATCACCGTTCTTGATTGCCTGGACGGCTTCAGGTATTGTATTCAATTTGAATTCTGCACTATCCATTGAAATGCTGTTTTTGAAAGCGCAAAGGTAGTTAGAAAAGTTGAGAGGCGGTATAATAATGCAAAAATCAAAATGCAAAATACAAACTCACAAACAGCGAAGCGTCTAAACTCCTCAACACCCTACTTCGTTTCCTTCAGGCTTTCAGTAGAGTTGTCTATCCATTCCTGCAAATAGGCCTTTTTAAGGTTGTTATACCATTTGTCGCCACGAGTATAGTCGAGCACCTTCACTTTTGGGTCTGCACCAGGATGACGGCGGAAATCACGACGTGCCAACTCTATGCCCAACTTCGACTGACTGTCACGAGTCCACATTGACTCATAGTAACGGCGATACAACTCGTCGAGCAACTTCAACGACTTTTTCAATTCGTTGATTTCAGCATAATAGATAACCGCAGCATCAATAAGTCCGCTATATTGATTTTCAAACACATAATCATATATAGGCTTATGCTTGATGCCGAACTTGTTCTTACAACTGTCAGCAAAGAATTCTGTTGCAGAAACATAGGTTTCAAGAGCCTTTTGAAACTCCTTTTGTTCAAGCAACGGCTGAACATTGTTCAGCATCTGCTGATATTCACAAATAGCCTCAATGTCGTCAGACCTTTTTTGCACCACAGAATCGGTCAAGTTGCATTTATAGTTTGCTCGGGCGATTCCTGCCGCTTTCGACAAAGAGGTACGCGCCTTGATGAACTCCTTCTGCTTTATGAGCCGTTCTGCTGAACCAACCTGGACATTGTAATCAAACCAGGCCTTGCTACATTCGCCGTCGTTCAGCGCAGCCGACAATTCGGCCAAAGCATTTTGGACTTCCTTGTCCTTTGTAACCATTCCCTTATCGGCCACGGCCAATGCCAACTGGTACTGCTGTCCTGCATTTCCCATCTGCAAGGCATTGGCATACGAGATGCCCAAACTGCACAACTGAACAACATACATAACCGATGCCTTCTTGTTTTTGGTAACCCACGCCGTATCAGCCACAATATGCTCGGTCTTGCCGATTGTCATTGCGGACGAATAAAAAGCCAAAGCCTCACGCGGGCTCTTTCGGTTCAATGCACCGTCGCCTTCCCTCATCAAGCAATTGTACTTGACTTGATATGCTGAAATGTGCAGTTCGTCAGCCAATGGCAACTTTTTCAACTCCCAATTCTGGCGATAGGCTTCGGCCTCATCAAGCAAAACCAATGCTGAATCGGCATATTCTTCCGCTATCACAGCACCTACCACTGACAACAATTGCGAATATTTATTGGAACGGCTTTCAAAAGCCAGTTTTTCAAGTTCGTCAGAGCAAGTGACCGATGAATACTTTCGGCATATTGCAGTTGCCTGGTCGTAAGCGTACAATGCCTCTTCTGGTTGAGTTTCTGCCACTGATTTGCCATATTCCACCCACGCCACATACAAATCGTTCAACAGCTTGTCCTCTGCCTTTGAATCAATGTCGAAATTAGGATACTCGGCACGCAACTGTGCGGCAGAATCGGCATAAACCAATGATTGCTTCAGATTCTTTTCATCAAAATAAGCCTGTGCCTGCTTGATAAGCTTGCTGTGAATTGTGCCATATAGCTTTGCGGCAAGTTGGTCCATCTCCTCGAATATGCGGATACCCTTGATGCGCTTGCAATACTCCTTGCACTCCGTCAACATACGGAATCCGCCTTCTACATCTTGCCTTTCGATAAATCCATTAACTGAATCAATGAAAATGTACATCACACGTTCAGCCAACTTTATGGTGTTGTAACGAGTGTCGGAATCTGGATTCATATCAACAACGATGCGGGCGCAAGTGTCAAGAACATTGTTGTACAGTTTTGCATCGAAATCCATCAAGGCCAGCTGATAATGAGGTGGCGCATAGTTAGACTTCGCCTCTACCGACTTGATGAACATAGATTCAGCCTTGTCTGGCATTCCCCAATTTATGCAATCCATACCCTTGGCATAATACGCCTCCCACATATGGTTCAGGGTGTATTCAACCTTTTTCTTCACATTGCGGTTCAATTGCTCGGCACGGCTGACGTGCGACTCCAAATTGATAGGGTCATAATTAGCCAAATCGAGCTTGGTGCTGTAATGAGCCGACTTGATATTGTTGAATATTGCCACATTGTCAATAGTCTGCTGGTGGAATTGTTCCAGCAGCTCCAATGAATCGGTCCTGACAGCGTCAAGCTCCTGCTCCATCATATTCAGGCGGGCATCGGTGTTGAAATAGTTGTCGATAAGCACAATGAATTCTTCGGCTTCACGTGCACCCGACTTGCTAAAATGCAGATTGACATTGACAATCCGCAACTTGCAACCCGATTCCAAATCGCCATCATAATAGTAGCGGACCATATTCCTTCCCTGTTCAAAATGTTCGTTCTCGACTGTCCAGCGCTTTAATTCCTTGTCAGATGCCGACAGCAAGACAAATTCAGCGTCGAACAATCCTGGCACCAACACTTGATTGATGCTGAAACCTTTGTACTTATGCTCCTCGCCAACCGTAAGTTTTTTGTTGTCAATTGTAACAAGCATCTCACCGCCTATATGAGTGATTTTGCTTGCGACATCCAGTTTGTATGTCAGCAATCGGTCGCCACCGTCAGAGAAAACGACATCGAGCAACTCGTTGTCATAACGGTTTTCGCCATTAATCTCCGAAGACATTGTCACTGTTTCCTGAAACAATGTCGACTGTGCAAGCATCGACCAATTAACAAAGGTCAACATAGCCAAAGTACAAAATACACGTCTCATATATAGTCTGAATTAATTTCTAAAATACTGATAGCCAAAATTAAAGCCGATACAACGACCATACTAAACAAGGCACAATGTAGTTGATTTTAAGAATGATTTTTGTTCAATGATTGTCAGTTATTTAACAAGTGTCGGTTAATAGCGAAGACATTGACAATATGAAATCTGCACTTACCTATGCAAACAAAAAAAGCGACCAAATTGGTCGCTTTTTTTGTGTATTAAAGTGAAAACTACAATCTAACAAACGTAAATTTATAACTTCCAAAATCACCAATTGAGACGGAAATGTCAAATTCAACCTCATAAGTACCAGTACACGTATCGTAACTGCCACTTATAATAGTGTAAGTGTAATCTGTGTACCCCGCATAATCATCACCCCAATCTAAAGTTAAATCAGGTGATATGGTAAATGATTCTCCAACATTTGCCAAATTGAATGTGGCTGGATCTATCTGCAATACAATATTAACTCCGTAATCAGATATACCATCAACATTTTCATTGAATCCAACAATTTCAAAGGTATAATCATCTACTTTATTCAACACTACATTGCCTTCAGCTTCCCAATCTTCACTAACACAATCATATGCTCCACAAGCCATTTCCTCGTCATATGCGCATTCAAGAATTTTGATTCTATCAGCGGCTATAGATCGAGTAGTAACACCATTATTTGTTGTCAAGACATAAACATAAAGGACATCGTTAGATGATACACTGGAAGCATCAACTCCAAGTGATTTAAAAACATCTACGGCATCAAGATGCACCTTCGCAGGCAATGATGGCAAATCCTTCACTATAGCTGATAAGGAATCATTATACACTACCTCTATTTGTGCAGATTCAACATTGTCATTCTCAGACAAATCCACGTCAAACTCAACATAGCTTGACTCCAAATCAGTTGCATAATACAAAGCAGGACTCATTTGTCCCATAACAGGGACAACACCCACCCCCCTTTGTTTTACCAAATCCTCATTTGTATCCTCACATGCTGCAAACAATCCAAAGACCATCAGCAACAAAAATAATTTCGAATATTTCATAACAAAATTCATTTATCATTCAACAATTATTTGTCTCCACCTGCCCACCAAACGTTGTCTTTATAAACATCGACAGATTCAAATGCCTCATAAACATTCGGATTTGTAGTGACATCATTACCACCATAAGTCAATCTCAGAGGGAACTTGTTTGGATTTGGATGAGCAAACGCTATTGGATTTTCATTCAATGCCTTCCATCTTCTAATATCATTGTACGCTTCGATAGCTTCCTCCTCAAAGAACGCAATATACTTTTGCTCTTGAATTTCCCGCAAAGCGCTTGCCGCAGTATTCATACCATTCAAAACATAATTTTCGATATAATCGGAAATGACTGTATCAGGCAAATTGACATTTACCTTTTTGCAAGCCGCAAACACAGCAGACTCACATGCAGATTTAGACTCCTCAACATTTCCAAGACGAGCATGAGCCTCAGCCTTAATGAATTCCAATTCGTGAAAACTCAAAAGGAAAGAAGGTGCAGTTGGAGTTGAAATGGCAGAAATAGCATACACACCTTGTTGTTGTATAGGTTTGCCGTTAGTCGCCAAAACAAAAGATGATGATCCTGGATATTCTTTAAAATAAACCAATTCTCGTGGATCATTTTTTGACAAGAGCAAATCATCAAAACTTTGGCTGACTCCTAAATAATCTCTATCCTTAAAGAACTGATAGAAAGGGCTGGTAGCATTCACACCATCATAATAGTCAAATTTTGCCTCTTCATCTGCACTTACAAAAGATTTTTCTGCGAACTCGAGAACAGAATTCATTGCTTTATCCTTATCGCTAACAGTATTCATCAAACGCATTGTATAGCGAGCTTTCAAGCCGAAAGCGAATTTCTTCCACATATCGATGTCACCTGCATAGTACAAATCCTGATCGCCTATTTCAAAATTGCAATCCTTGTCGAAATTCTCAATAGCGTCATCAAGATATTTGAAAACCTCAGTATAAATCGACTCTTGACTATCAACTTTAGGAGTATAGATCACGCCTGGTCGCAAAGCCTCTGACCAAGGCACATCACCAAACAAATCAGTCAAAATGGCCAAGTTATAGGCAGTCATCACTTGAGCTATTCCCAAAGAGTAGTAATTACCTGTCTCAGAACCTCCATCACTACACTTTTCGATGCACACCTTTAGATAGTAAAGATATCTATATATTTCCGACCATTGATTGTTGTATGTAGAGCTTACAGTTGGCTCTGCTCCCCTTATTTCCGCGTTATATAATTGATTAAACACACCAACATTATGTTCTATATAACATGAAGTATAGAATGCCAAATCGGAACCGACAACATTAAATGCTGTTCCCGTCATAACATCCGTAAGAATAAACTTCGCACCCATTTCGGTAGGGTTATTCTTGTTTTCATTTATCTTATCCATGGTATCTTCGGAACAAGCTGTGAAAAGCATTCCGAAAGTCACGGCCGTTAATGTTACAAATAACTTTTTCATTTCCATTTCAAATTAAGACAATTAGAATTTAACCTCTACACCGAAACCGAAACTTTTGGTTTGTGGCATTGAAAAACGTTCAAAGCCACCAGTCATATTTCCTGTTCCTTGTGATGATTCTGGATCGAAATTGTCTAACTCCGACCACAACAAAATATTTCTTGCAAAAGCTGACACTGACACATTAACCTTAGGTATGATGTTTTCAGGCAAACTGAGCTTAAGAGCTACTTCACGTAACTTCACAAACGAATTGCCATATACTGCAGCTTCCGAGATATTGCCTAAAACATCGCTATACAACGACTGATAAGCACCAGGATCATTTACCCCGCCTCGAACTATATCATTTTTTGAGCCATCAGATTTGTATCCATCATAAATAAATGTAGAAGTACGGTCTTCAGTTTTAGCAGAAACGCCATACATGTCCAAACAGTTGTTAGAACCATTGTACATATGTCCACCTTGTTTCCACTCCAACACTGCACTTAATGTTATATTCTTATAAGTCAAATCAGAAGTAGATCCAAATATGAAATCAGGAGAGACTTTATCTATCACTTTTTCTGCTTTCGCCTTCATCGGCATACCATAAGTTCTTGATGTTGGATCTTCATCTACAAGAATTCTTCCTTCATCGTCACGAGCAAAAGAGACTCCGTATATTACAGGCATTTCATATCCGGCACCAAGACGAACCTGAGGATCGACAAAACCACCTAAAAAGATGCTCTCCACTCCATCGGCCAAGGCATCAACCTTGTTTTCCATCTTAGTGTAATTGAAATTCAAATTCCACTCCCAATCCTTATTCCTTACTGGCGTTGTGTATATGACAATTTCGTGAGTATTGGTATGAGCCTTACCTGAATTCATTGTGAGAGAACTAACTCCTGTTGAACCGGCCAAAGGCACATCAAAAATCTGATCCTTGATATTTTGTTTAGAATATGTGTAATCTACGCCCAATCGATTATGGAAGAATTTCAAATCCACACCCAACTCATAACTTTTGGTGTTCTGTGGTTTTAAATATGGATCGTAGATTGTTGACGATGGAACATAAGCATTCACGCCATTAATAGGATATGAAACAGGTGTTCCTGCCCACATTCCACCTCCGTATGATGGAGTTTCATAAAATGGCTCATAATACTTTTCAGCCATGCCTACTTCGGCAAAAGAGAAACGCAACTTGCCAAATGAAAGCCATGACAAGTCTTTCAACACTGGAAGTTCAGAAGCCACAAATCCTAAAGATACAGACGGATAGAAAAATGATCTATTGCCATTTGGCATTATAGAAACAATATCATTACGACCTGTGGTATTCAAATACAACATTCCATTATAATCCAATGATGCACTATAAAAGAAACCTACAGTACGATATGTTTTTTGTTTTTCATAAACGGAAGGAGTGCCTTTCAAGTTTTCAACATGGTTCCAGCCTCCAAAATTGAATTTTTCGCCATATTCCTCGTATGATTTATAACGTTCATGATTGAATTCATTACCTGCAATGAAATTGAAATTCAATCCTTCGACTATATTCCAATCGTAATTAATAGTCAACAACGAATTCACGGTAGCATCGGTTATGCCATAATTATCTATCATACCTTCATCGTCCTTGCTGCCATATCCCCAAATATCTTGATTATGAGTAGTATAAAAATCCATACCCAACTGATATTTTGCATTAAGCTTCATAGTTTCATTTAAATCAGTATTAAAGGCTATATTGGCATTCCCTATAAAACGATTTGTTTCTTCATTAAAAGTATTGTTTTTTGCCACCCAATATCCAACTGCAATAGGAACAGGCATATAAGCACCCCATTTACCTTTGTTT
>CALABN010000091.1 GCA_937885735.1 uncultured Bacteroidota bacterium
CACCAGCGGCGCCTGATGTGCCGATGCTGTACTGCATCGTGCCGTCACTCGTATCACCTGCGGTGATAAGATCCTGCGCGGTGCCGTTGTAGGTAAGATTGGTATTCACCGTGGGAGCTGTGGAGGCGGTCGCGTCAGCCTTGTCCGCGGTTACAGTGTAATCCTTGGTGAACTCTGCACCGTTGTAAATACCGGCGGTGCTATGAAAATTGGTGTAGGTAATCAGTTGAAAGGACGTGTATTAAACGGTTTGGGTCAACCAATAGATACACTTGGCGAAATAAGATTTTCAGAATACCGTTCTACGAGTGTTGAGGCAATTAACCCTTTAAAAAGAAGGCGAATAACAGAACCTTTGATTTTAGGTATAAAATCTGTTGACGGATTTGCTACCGTTGGTAAAGGTCAAAGAATGGGTATTTTTGCAGGTTCAGGTGTTGGTAAGTCAACATTGATGAGGCAGTATATCCGTAAAAACTATCCAGCGCACTCACGAAAGGTCCTGTATTGCTCTTTGGATTCATTGTATTTTTCGTCGCATACCATTACCGAACTTGTCGAACAATTCCGCATTTGTGGCGGTGAGATGATTTTTCTTGACGAAATCCACAAGTACGGCGACAATTGGAGCCGTGAACTTAAGGAGTTGAACGACTTGTACAATGATATCCGAATTGTCATCAGCGGTTCGTCGCTTTTGAAAATATTGAATTCCGATGCAGACCTTTCGCGTAGGTGTGTCAGGTATACCATTCAAGGGTTGTCGTTTAGGGAATATTTGGATTTTTATAAGAACATCAAACTTCCGAAACATTCTTTGGATGAAATTTTGTCTAATCCAATGTCTGTTGCCGATGAGGTCACAGCAAAGTGTCATCCGATTGAGTTCTTCGGCGATTACCTTAAGTTTGGCTATTATCCGTTTTATTTGGAAGGTGCTGGAACATATTACAACCGCATAGAACAGGTGATTGGCTATACCATTGAAGTTGAATTGCCAGAGTTGCGATTGGTTGACATTTCAGGTGTCCGCAAACTTAAGAAACTTGTGAACATAATTTCGGATGAAGTGCCTTTTGTGCTGGATGCAAGCAAGTTGTCAAGTAGCCTTGGCGCGACCAGGGAAACGGTTGTGCAATATCTTCATCATTTGGGACGGGCAAAAATTTTGAACTTGTTGTTTTCGGGTTCAAAGGATTATGCAAAGTTGGCAAAGCCGGACAAATTGTATCTTGAAAACCCGAATATGCTTTATGCCCTATGTAGCAGAGTGCCTGAAATTGGAACGGTCAGAGAATCGTTTGCCGTATGTATGCTTGTCAAGGACAATGCAGTAGAATATGGCAAGGCAAAAGGCGATTTCAAGGTTAACGGCAAGTATACCTTTGAAATTGGAGGTTCCGACAAAGGCTTCAGTCAGGTTGCGGGTGTGCAGGACTCATTTGTCTTTGCTGACGGAATAGAAATGCCAATGGGACGCAAACTGCCACTTTGGATGCTTGGCTTCCTTTACTGATTTTGAATTTATTTTTAAATAAAATGATAACTATTAAAGATATACACGAATTTTCGGAGAGAGATTTGCAGGATTTGTTCCTGTCGGTGGAGTGGTCGTCGGGGCATTTCCCTGACAAGTTAGTTGTGGCGATGCGCAATTTTGAGACTGTCTATTCTGCTTGGGACGGCGACAAACTTGTGGGTATGATTTGCGCTATGGATGATGGCATTATGAATGCCTATGTCCATTACTTGCTTGTCCGCCCTGAATATCAAGGAATGAATATTGGCAAGCAACTGGTTGAAAATGTGAAGGAAAAATACAAGGATTATCTGCGAATAGTGCTTGTGGCATATGATAGGGAATGCGGGTTCTATGAGCATTGCGGATTTGAAAAGGGCAAGGACGAGAGTCCTATGTTCATTACCAGCCTTTGGACTTGATTCGGTTGTTGGTTGGGTAAATGACTATTGCATAGTCTTTTATCAAAACTTTTAAAATTTATTTGCGAAAACGCTTGATTCGTACCTTGGGGCATATGTTAACATTGCACTCGTAAACGATTATCGCGCGAATATGAGTTATAAGACAAAGTTAAAAATCGGGGAGTTCTCGCAGATGATGCAGGTGACAGTCAAGACCTTGCGTCATTATGAGCAAAAGGGTCTCTTGTTGCCTGACGAGGTGGACGAGTGGACGGGCTATCGCTACTACAGTATCGACCAAATGCAGAAGTTGAGCGCCATTCGCGAACTTCAGCAACTTGGGTTCTCGTTGGATGAGATTAAGGACTTGTTTGACGACGATTCGCATTCGCCTTCAAACAAACAATTGTCCAGAAAAATCGATGAGACAGAACAGCAGTTGCGTAAGTTGGTTGCCCGTCGCGACCAGTTGCTATGTTGGCTGAATTCTCGCAAAAAAATTAAGACTATGGAAAGAATTTCAATTCAAAAACTGCCAGCAATTATTGTCGCTTCTTATCGTACAATAATAAATAAACCTTCAGATTTGGGCGAGTTGTGTGTCAATGTCATTGGCCCTGAAATGGCTCGGCTTGGATGCAAGTGCCCGCCACCAGGGTATTGTTTCTCTGTGGTGCACGATGATGAATACAAACCAACCGACATTGACATTGAATATTGCGAGCAGGTGGAGGAAATGGGAACAGACTCTGATATCATCAAATTCAAGAAACTTGATGAAGTGCCGTTTGCAATTTGTATGAAATGCTATGGTCCATACGAAAAAATGCCTCAAAACTACATAGATATGTATGCTTACCTGGAAAAGGAAGGATATAAAATTGTTGGAGCGTTTCGTGCAAACTATGTCGACGGCATTTGGAATCAGGAAGACCCTGAAAAATGGCTCACTATAATTCAGGTGCCTGTCGAAAAAGCGTGATTTTGTCGAATTGACATACTTTTTTTAGCCGTCAAGCCGTCAGGCTTGGCGGTTTTTTGTTTTAAAAAACGATGCAAATGACCACACTTTGCTATTTTTGAAATCGTAAGAAGTCTTGTAAATGGAATATTTCGATTACATTGTTTGGCTGTTCCCGTTGCTGTTTGTTGTCCACGACGGTGAAGAACTGTTTGGAATGGGACGTTGGCTGGGTGACAATACAGACTTGCTCAAAGCGAAGGCGCCAAAATTCTACGAATCGTACAAGAATTATTCTGTGAAAGGAATGTTGGTGGCGGTTTTAGAGGAACTTGTGCTTTGCTTGGCTGTCTGTGTTGCAGTGGCTTTCAGTGGCAGTGAAATTTCCATATTGCTTTGGTGGGGAACGTTTTCGGCATATGCCATTCACTTGATAGTCCATATTGCGCAATGCGTGTTTTTGCGCAAATACGTCCCTTGCGTGTTGACAAGCGTAATTTGCTTGCCAATAAGTGTTTTACTGTTGTATCAGTCGGCAGTCGCGTTTGACTTTGATGTCTGCAGAATGATTGTTTCTGCAATAATCGGCATTGCCATTGTTGCTGTCAATCTGTGGTTCGCCTTGTGGCTGATGCGTAAAGTAAATTAATGAGATATGAAACATACACCAGATTCAGTTCATCTTCGCCGATTTGAGAGTTCCGATGCACCGACAATTTTAGGTTGGTGCACCGACAAACGTTCGTTTCGGCTATGGAGTGCCGACCGATACAAGGATTTCCCCGCATCGCCTGACGAGATGCTTGCGATGTATGGTGCTGGCAATGTGTTCCCGTTTACATTGGTTGACGGTGGCGATGTTGTTGGTCATTTAATTTTGCGGTATCCTACTGAAAACAAAGATGTTGTGCGTCTTGGCTTTGTGATTGTCGACAAGGCAAGGCGAGGAATGGGCTATGGTCGGAAAATGTTGGAACTGGCCATTGATTATGCCCGTATAAATCTTGGCGCAAAGCGAATTACGCTTGGAGTCTTTTGTGAAAACGCTTCAGCCATTGAATGTTACAAGGCTGTAGGTTTTGGCATTGTAGCCAACGATTCGTATGTCATTGACGGTGAAGATTGGCAAGGTTTTGAAATGGAATTGATATAAAGAATTGTTTATGAAGAGATTGTATTATTTGGACAATTTGAAGTTTTTCCTGACAGCGTTGGTGGTGTTTCATCACGGAAGTGCGTATGATTTCTGGAGTTAAGAATGTGTTGTAGAATGAGTTTTAAAATGATGATATAAATGGCTTGCACACAAGAATATATTGATTTTATCTGCACGCAACTCGACGGGGTTGGCATTGTGCAACCTCGCAAAATGTTTGGTGATTGGTGCATCTACATTGATGAAAAGCCAGTCATACTTGCCTGCGACAATCTTTGTTACGTGAAAAAGTTGCCAGAGTTGTCGGAAATGATGAAGGATGCCGAATGTGGGTGTCCGTATCCAGGTGCAAAGGAACACTATATCCTTGACATTGAGCATCGAAACACAGCAATGCCTGCCGTCAGGAAATTGGTCGATTTGTTGCCGTATCCAAAACCGAAAGCAAAAAAGAAATGACAGATTAGTGAATAATCTTATTTTCGCTTGACTCACATCTTGTTGTGGACAGTATATTTGTGACAATAATTGAATGCCGGTTTAAAATGAAAAAAATAGGTTTAGTAGGCGGAACGGGACCTGAATCGACGCTTATGTATTACAAGGATTTGAATTCCAAAATAGATGCAATTACAGGCGGAAAGTCAATGCCTGATATGACCATTGAAAGCGTTGATTTCCACAAGGCTATTGATTATGTCAATTCGGGACAATATGACGCTTTGGCTGATTATCTTTCGGAAAAGGTTGATAATCTGGTAAAGTCAGGTGCTGAAGTGATTTCACTGACGGCGGGTACAATGCACATTGTCATTGAAGAAGTCGAGCGAAAGACAAACGTCAGTTTGGTGAGCATTCCGAAGGCCGTTTGTGAAAAGACCGTTTCAATGGGTTTGAAAAAAGTCGGCTTGCTTGGAACCATTCCAACTATGGAAAAGGATTATATGAAAAAGGACCTTGTTGACGCTGGCATTGAGGTTGTCGTGCCCGACAAGGAAGACAGGGAGCGAGTCGCCAAACGAATCTTCGATGAACTTGAGAGTGGCATTGTAAAAGATGAGACTTTGTGCGAGTTCAACGCCATAATATCCAAAATGAAGCAGGAGCAAGGCATTGAAGCCGTTATCCTTGGTTGCACCGAACTGCCTATGTTGCTGAACAACGGCAATTGCGTATTGCCTTGTCTCGATAGTGTCCAGATTCATATTCAGAAACTTATTGAACTCGCTTTGGCTTGAAATGAAAGCATTCTATCATCTGCCAGGCTTATTTGAATTTTACGATTTGTACAAGTCGTTTCTGCCACTTTTCCGTGAGCATCGCGAATACTTTTACGACTGGTGCGAAATAGGCTCTATATACGGCGCCCACAAGGATTGTGTTTGGGGTGGCGGGCGAGTCGGGTTTGGCGAAGAATCGCCAGAAAACGTGTTGGCGCTTGTGAATGATTATGGAATATCTGCACGGCTTACGTTTAGCAATTCCCTGCTTCGCGAGGAGCATCTTTCTGACAAGTTGTGCAATTCATTGTGCGCAATGTTTGAGCACGGCGCTGTCCAAAACGGCATTGTCGTCTATTCCGATTTGTTGATGAATTACATAAAGGCGCGGTATCCTGATTTCTATTTTGTTTCATCAACCACAAAAGTGCTGGCTGATTTCAAGCAGTTTGAAGAAGAACTGAACCGTGACGATTTCCGTTTTGTGGTTCCCGATTTTCGGCTGAACAACGATTTTGCAAAGTTGGACGCTCTCACAGATGCCCAAAAGCGGAAGGTTGAGTTCTTGTGCAACGAATGCTGTTGGTTTGGTTGCCACGCACGAAAGAAGTGTTATGAGAACGTGAGCCGAAAGAGCATTGGCGAGGCCTGCGAAGACCATATATGCGTTTCGCCTAATGCAAAACGGGGCTACCGTTTTTCCGACGCTATGGACAATCCAGGATTCATCGGAATCGATGACATTCAAAACGTGTAGGTGCCTGCTGGATTTTCCCAATTCAAAATTGAAGGCCGTAGCCTCGGGAGCGCCATTATCCTTGAAATTCTGCTTTATTATATGGTCAAGCCTGAATGTCAACTCAAAGTCCGCGAGGAAATATACCTTGACAGTTCGCTGGATTTGTTTTGATTCCCTTGACTTGTGTCTTGCCGGTGCTATATTTGTATGTAATAAAAAGATGGAAAATGAATATACGATTAGAACAACCGCAAGATTATCGCGAGGTGGAAAACTTGACCCGTGAAGCGTTTTGGAACGTCTATTGTCCTGGTTGCAGGGAACATTATGTGCTCTGCAAGTACAGGAGCAATCCTGATTTCATTCCTGAATTGGATTTTGTAATGGAGGAAGATGGAAAAATCATTGGGCACGTTATGTACTCAAAGGCGTCCATTGTGCTTGACGACGGTTCGGAATTTCCAGTTTGGACTTTTGGCCCGATTAGCATTCACCCCGATTATAAACGAAAAGGTTACGGACTGAAATTGATGCAATATTCCATAGAAAAGGCTAAAGCGTTGGGCGTTGGTTGCCTGTGTATGGAAGGCAACATCGAATTTTACAAGCACGCTGGATTTGTGTTGGCAAGTTCGCTGAAAATCCATTACCACGGCGAACCGAAGGAAAGCGACGTGCCATATTTCCTTGCGCAGGAACTTATTCCAGGTTATCTGAACGGAGTTGAAGGCACCTATCACACACCTAAAGGCTATTTCGTGTGTGAGGAAAATCCAGAGGATTTTGAGGCATACGAGGCAACGTTTCCATACAAGGAGAAAAAAGTCTTGCCAGGACAATTGTTTTAGCGCATCTTGATAAGATATGAACGACCTGAAAATTGAAACTGAACGATTGGCGCTTTATCCGCTCAGCAATGAGGCCATGCGTCAATTGATTGATGCAGAGAAAGATGAAATGTTGAAACAAGCATATTCCGAAATGCTTCAAGGTTGTATTGCGGACCCCAAAAACAGAATTTGGTATTCAATGTGGGTTATGGAATTGAAAGAAAAACCGGGAATAATTGTCGGCGATTTTTGTTTTAAAGGTCCAAGTAAAAATGGAATGGTTGAAATTGGCTATGGACTTAGAGATGGATTTTGTGGAAATGGTTTTATGACAGAAGCCGTTAAAGCAATTTCAGAATGGGCATTAACGCAGAAAAATGTCAATATTGTCGAAGCTGAGACTTCTGATGATAACGAAAAATCAAAAAATGTACTTTTCAATGCTGGTTTTAAATTTTTAGGAAATATTGGAGAGGAAGGGCCACGTTTTCAGTTGGTTAAAATGTAATTTGTAAAGATATGGCATTTGATTATAAAAAGGAATTCAAGGAATTTTACTTGCCAAAGCAAAAACCAGAAATAGTTACAGTTCCTTCGATGAATTTCATAGCCGTGCGTGGCAAAGGCGACCCAAACGACGACAAAGGTGAATATATGCAGGCTATGCAAATCCTTTACGGAGTGGCCTATACAATAAAAATGAGCAAAATGGGCGACCACCGCATCGATGGCTATTTCGATTTTGTGGTTCCGCCATTGGAAGGCTTTTGGTGGCAAGAAATTGACGGAAAGCCTGTTGCAGGCTTCGATTATGGCGACAAATCCTCAATGTGTTGGATTAGTCTTATTCGCCTGCCTGATTTTGTCACAAAAGCCGACTTCGATTGGGCTGTTGGCGAAGCCACTCGCAAGAAGAAAATGAACTTTTCGAAGGCTGAATTCTTCACATACAATGAAGGACTTTCCGTTCAGTGCATGCACATTGGCCCGTATGATGACGAACCTGCAACAATCGCATTGATGAAGGATTTTGCCGAAAAAAACGGACACAGTATCGACATTACCGAAAGTCGTTTTCATCACGAGATATATTTGGGTGACCCACGAAAAACCGCACCCGACAAACTCAAAACTGTTATCAGGTATCCGATTAAGGTGGGTTCTATAAATTGATTTCGAGAGATTTTTGGAATTTTATCGAGTAGATTTATGGACGGAAGGAGGATACAGTGCGGGCACTGTTGACG
>CALABN010000092.1 GCA_937885735.1 uncultured Bacteroidota bacterium
GACCCGTTTACATAGGAGAGTAGAGCATCTTTTACCTTGGAAGACATGTATATCGTATCAAGGCGCTGCTCCTTCCTGTATATCTGAATAGAGGATTTCTCAAAGTTGCTATCCTGTATATTGATTCCTGCAAGCTCTGATACACGCATTCCGCATCCATAAAGGGTTTCAAGGATTGCCCGGTTGCGGTATCCCGTTTCGCTGTCAAGGTCTACTGCATTGATTAAGTTGTTTACTTCTTCGGGAGTGAGCACCGATGGCAGTTTGCGACCAATTTTTGGCGTTTCAATCATTGCCGATGGGTCTTTTTCCAGAATGTCGTGTACAACTAAGTATTTGAAGAATGATTTAATTCCTGACAAGATGCGTGCTTGAGAGTTTACACTCATAGCCTTAACATCGTTAATTTCGTCGATAAAGGCACGAATGTCAGCCTGTTGCACCTTTTCAGGACTGTCGATTTTACAAAAATCAACAAATTTTTGAATGTCCTTCAGATAGGCTTCAATGGTGGACTCGGATAAGGACTTCTCCAATAGTAGGAAGTTCTTGTAACTTTCAAAATAATCTGCCCAAATCATAACTAACTAAGTTTAAGTTCATATATTAAACATAATTCAATGACTCAAAAATAGTTAATATTGTTACAATGCTAATTCGAAAAATGGTATGTTTGTGACATTAAAAAAGTCGATTTTAATCATAACATAATATGAACCTTTTAGAACAAATCAAGGAAAATGCCAAAGGGCAGAAACAGACAATTGTTTTGCCAGAAGGCTATGAGGAGCGCACCATTAAGGCCGCTGATGCAGTTATTGAACAGGGTATTGCCGACATCATATTGATAGGCAACAAGGCTGAACTTGAAAACAAGGCAAAGGAATTCGGCCTTAAGAACATTTGCAAGGCTCAGATTGTCGATCCTGAGAACAATCCTCGCCAACAAGAGTTTATCGACAAGTTGGTTGAACTTCGCAAGAACAAAGGCATGACACCTGAAGAGGCTGCCAAATTGTTGAAAAATCCATTGTACTTGGGTGCAATGATTGTCAAGGTGGGTATGGCGCAAGGTGAGGTTGCCGGAGCCGACAATGCTACTGGCGACGTTCTTCGTCCTGCATTCCAGATTGTTAAGACAAAACCAGGTGTTTCATGCGTATCTGGTGCCTTTGTGATGATTATGAAGGACAAGACTTATGGTGACAATGGCATCATGGTATTTGCCGACTGCGCCGTTTTGCCTGTGCCTTCTGCTCAGGAATTGGCTCAGATTGCCGTTGAGACTGGCAAGACTGCCAAAGCCATTGCCAAAATCCAGGATCCTAAAGTGGTTATCTTGAGTTTCTCTACAAAGGGTAGTGCAAAGCATGAGGTTGTTGACAAGGTTATTGAGGCAACCAAACTTGCAAAGGAAATGGCTCCTGACATGAAGATTGATGGCGAGTTACAGGCTGATGCCGCATTGGTTCCATCGGTCGCTAAAAAGAAGGCTCCTGAAAGCAGCATAGCAGGAAGTGCCAATGTATTGGTATTCCCTTCGCTTGAAACTGGCAACATTTGCTACAAGTTGGTTCAACGTTTGGCTGGTGCTGAGGCTTACGGTCCAATTCTTCAGGGTATGGCTGCTCCAATCAACGACCTTTCACGCGGTTGCTCGGTTGAAGATGTCATCAATGTTATTGCAATCACATGTAATCAGGCTATCGCTCTAAAACAATAATCATGAACGTATTAGTATTGAATTGTGGCAGTTCATCGCTGAAGTATCAGTTGATTGACATGAACACAAAATGTGTTTTGGCCAAAGGTATCTGCGAAAAAATTGGCATTGATGGATCTTCTTTGACTCACAAGCCAACAGGAAAGGACAACTTGGTGGTTGCCAAGGATATGCCTGACCACAAGGCTGCTGTCAAAATGGTAATGGACGCCTTGCTTGACAAGAAATACGGTGTTGTTTCAAGTATGGACGAGATTCAGGCTGTTGGACACCGAGTATTGCATGGTGGCAAATTCTACAGTGAGTCAATTGTCATTAACGAGGATGTAAAACGTGTCATTCGCGAGTGCTTTGACCTTGGTCCATTGCACAATCCGGCAAACTTGATTGGCATTGAGGCTTGCGAGTCGCTTATGGGCAAGACTCCTCAAGTGGCTGTATTTGACACTGCATTTCATCAGACTATGCCAAAGAAGGCATATCTATATGCGTTGCCATACGAATATTACGAAAAATATGCCATTCGCAAGTACGGTTTCCACGGAACAAGCCACAGTTATGTTTCGGGTAGGGCAATAGACTTTGGCGGTCTTGACCCGAACAACTCAAAGGTTATTGTCGCCCACCTTGGCAATGGCGCAAGCATTTCGGCTGTACAAAACGGCAAGTGCGTTGATACAAGCATGGGACTGACTCCACTTGAAGGCCTGATTATGGGTACACGTAGTGGCGACATTGATCCTGCTGTTGTCCAGTATATAGCAAACAAGGAAAACAAGTCGGTTGACGAAGTGCTGAACATTCTGAACAAGAAGTCAGGTGTATTTGGCATTTCGGGTGTTTCAAGCGACTTCCGTGACCTTGAGGCAGCTTCAAAGGCTGGCAACGAGCGCGCTCAGATAGCTTTCGACGCATTTGCATATCGTGTCGCAAAATACATTGGCAGTTATGTTGCCGCTATGAACGGTGTTGATGCAATTGCATTTACTGCTGGTCTTGGCGAGAACAATGGTCCTGCACGCAAGCAAATCTGCGATTACCTTACTTATCTAGGTCTTGAACTTGATGATGAAAAGAACAAGATTCGTGGTGAAGAGGTCGTGATTTCTACAGCCAAATCAAAAGTGAAGGTTATGGTTATTCCTACTAACGAGGAACTTGCAATTGCAATGGAAACAGTTCGTTTGGTTAAATAACAAAATCAGTATTGACAAAAAAAGCGAAGCATTTGCTTCGCTTTTTTTATTTGCTCGTTTTGGCAAGCCTGTTTATTTCTTGATATAATAATTTTACGTCTTCTTCGTTCTTCATACGTATATGATTGTGTTGTACATATTTACGAATGTCGCTTTTGTGTGAGAAATACTGTTTGTAAACTGCTCTGCGGGTTTTCGGTACAGTGTAGTAACCTTTTTTATCCCAAGCATATAATGTGCTTTTGTGATCAAAAGCGCCGGTTTTCTTGATGTTAGGATTGGCGTTTGTATATATTTCCTCCTTTGCTTCACACTTTTTCAAAACAGAAATGCTGTCGTCAAGGATTATTGCCAGATATCTGTCTTCGAAATCTTTCAGACTTTTGTCATTTATGCTTTTGAATAATTCTGTTTTGCCACTTTTGTCTGTCAATGTGAAATTGTCAATAGAGTTCTTGTCAACAATTATTACGTTGTTTGAAATGTCGTTGCGGTAGATTAGATTGTCTTTGTAAGTGTCATATCTCAATTCAAGATTGTTGTAAATCTCGCCACTTTTCATTGTTATGCTTCCGGTCATCCAATCGCCTTTGTAAAAGGGGACACCGTCGAATGTTGCATAATAGTGTACAAATGGTTCGCCTGTTATATGTTGAATAGCTGTCCGTCTTGTTTGGCTTCCTTGTGCGCTCACAAAAAGTGAAATTGAGAAAAATGCTATTGTCAAAAATATTTTCATAAATATTGCCACGATTTTCATTTAACATTAATCAACTTAAAGTCGTTGATATATTTTCCGTCGTTTCCTATACCAAAGAAATCTATGACAAAATCGCCAGTTTCGTCAGAAAGAGGTATTTCGATGCTGTTTTGCGAAGAAGCATTGATGTTAGGATTCCAATAAATGGTTTGCTTTAGATTGGGCACTTTGTCTTTAGATTCACTTTTTGATTCGGATGCAACAACAGGTTGCTGAAAATTCTGAACAAGGAAAGAGTATGTTCCAGGTACTTGACATTTATTCCAAAAATCAAGTTTATTTGTCCATATCATAACTAAGCCGTTGTTAAACGCAATGTTGCCAAAGTGACGAGGTGAGTTTTGTGTGTCAACTTTTTTGATTTTGTCACTTCCGTTATCCATAATTTTGTCAAGCATTGTGAGTGGAATGCCGTCGACAATAATGAAGGCTTTGTTCGGGTTGGTAATGCCTTTGTCGTTAACCACGTGCATTTCCTGAACGTCGTTATTCTTGCGTATACGAACAAATTTCAGGATCTCGCGGGTTATTTCTTTCATATTGCTGAAACTGATGTAATCAGAAGTCAACACAGAATGTCGAAGTTCTCCCACCACAAAATTGTCATAAGACAATGCTGGTCTGTCTGGAATATTATTGGCAATGGCGTATTGCTGAATGTCAAAGGCTTTGGCAATGACAGCCTTGTTAAGTTCGCTGCTGTCGATTTTTACGGTTGTTTCCGATAGGTTGACTGGTTCATTTACCTTAAAGCCGAATTGGTTTTTTAGTGTGATTTTGGCATTGAAATACGGCTCAAGTTGTTGGTTGAAGGCATTTACGAAAACCTGCTGAGCGCCAAAGTATTCGTGAAGCAGGACACAGAAAGTGCCGGTGCTGTCGGTAATGTCGTATTTCATTCGGACAATGCTGTCTTGCAACGATACAAGCACAATTGCATCAATGATAGGAGAGCCGGATTCTGCATCGGTTACGGTTCCCGTGACAATGATGCCATTGTACGGTAGCATAGATGCAAATCTCTCGTCTATGTTGTAGTCAGGACATTTGCCAATGGTGGGTTCTGGTTCTTCATCCCATTGTTTTTTGCTTATTATTCTTAATACACCGTTTGTGCATTTGTCAGAGAATGCTAGGTTTACCTTTGCATTGGGTTTGTATTCGTTTTTGTCGACAGTGATGACATTTTCACTAATTGAATGCTGCATCAAGTTTTGCTGGCTGCGCATAATTTGAGGCTGGTGATTGCCGAATCTGTTGCTGACATATATTTCCCTGTTGCAATAGTAATTGTCAATGTTGGGGTAGTTGGTGTATGCCCTTATTTTGTAATATCCTGATGATAGAGAGTCGGGGATAGGCAGTGAGCCTGACGCAATATTGCTGTCTTGCCTGGCTACTGTACCGGTTCCGACAATCCATTCATTGTTTACGTCTGTCAAATCAACATATATGTCATGTCCTGGAACAGTGTCTATAAAATCGTTATTGGTAAAAGTGCAGAATAGAATGTTGTCGCCGGAAACGTAAGTGCTGCGGTCGACAATGAGAACGATTGGTTCTGTATCCGATTGCTGTGCTGTGGCAACAATCCAAATAGTTAATAATATGAATACTGAAATTATTTTCCTGTTCATATTCTAATTGTGAAAAAATATGGTAAAATCTTGTGGCAGGTCATATATTGCCATTGTGTCAGTATATGGGAAATATCCGTAATCATAATTGTATGTTGTTTTTTGTCTAGGCGAAAAGCTAAATGAGCCACACTTTTTGCTTACTGACGAAACACAAAAGAAGCCTAATGAAATTAGGTTACTAGAACAGTTGATATTGCTGACCGGTTGCTTTTCTATTTGTCCGAATAAATAATTGACATTATTATGCTGTTCCATTATAGTATTCCAATAATTGTATTGTTTTTCAGATAGAGAGAACTGTTTTACCAATACATATTCACCATAATGCTGTAACTCGAAATCCAATCCTGGTATTATGGTGTCATTTCTGAGCTCGAATAGAATGTGAGGTGTTGTCAGTAATTGATTGTTTACGATTCTTTTGTTTTCATATTTAGAAGCATCGGCTAGAAATAATTGTCCATTGGCATTATATGGTCTATATATGTATCTGTTTTCTGGAGGAATTATGCCAGGATAATGTTGATGAATTTGGAATTGGAAACTGGCAGTAGAAAGGAAGCTAATGAATACAAGGAATGTAAGAAATACAGTATTTCCAAAGTTGGAAAATAAGGACAGAATAATACTTACTGACCCTATGGAATATGCTCCGTTCTCATCATTAATGAAGTTATCAGATATAATTTTGACCGATTCA
>CALABN010000093.1 GCA_937885735.1 uncultured Bacteroidota bacterium
GCCACTTGGCCATATCTATAAAGCGACGACAGCAATCCGATGCAATCAATAATGAGCACTTGGGCAATCTCCACATTCACCTTGTCTTCCTTTGCAATGGAATAACGAACAACCTTTCCGTCGCAATATGACTGCACGCGGGTAACGTTGACTTCCGTTGTCTCGTGAGGCGCTATTATCAACTTGATGTTGTGCTCGTTGGCATAACGACAAAGCAAACGCTCGTCGCCAATCCACGTGCTTCCCGCAACCAAAACCTTGTCATCGCCGACAAACTTCTCGACAATTGGCTGTGCCTGTGCCTGTTGGACAATGTCGTAGACACGGTCGAAACGGGTGTCTCCGCCTATCTGGACATTGTTGATACCGATGCCTGCAAGCAACTTGCGTGAATTTTCATCTTGAACAAAAAGGACAGTGAAGAATTTCAGCATCTTGCGATACCAACCGCCATACCATTTGAAAAACGTCTGTTGTGGACGGAATATTGATGAGAAAACGTATGTTGGAACATTGCGTTTATTTAACTGATTCAAATAGTTATACCAAAAATCGTACTTCACGAACAAAGCAACTTTAGGATTTACTATCTTCATAAAACGGCGTGCATTATTCAATGTATCGGCAGGCAGATAGAAAATGTAATCGGCACCAGCATAGTTCTTGCGAATCTCGTATCCCGAAGGCGAAAAAAATGTCAACAGAATGGCATAGTCAGGATATTGCTTGCGGAATGCCTCAATTACAGGACGGCCCTGTTCAAACTCGCCCAACGACGAAGAATGAAACCACGCAACAGGCTTTTTGCCGTCAATTTGAAGGGCCATTTTCTCAAAAATACCCTTTCTGCCGTTAACCCATTGGCGAGCCTTCTCGTTGAATGGCGATGCCAAACGGACGGCCAACGAATATAATCTTATCGAGATGTTGTAAATAAAAGCCATTGTTCTCTTTTTTTCCGGTGCAAATATAACTTACAATTGGCAAAATCTGTCAGCATTTAGCCACTAACAACGAACAGCGGAATTAACAGCCGCAAACAACGCACTCTTTTGACAAATCATTATAAATCAGCGAATATGCCAACATAGAAACACAAGACAGGCAAAAGTCACTTTTTCAGGAACTCGAATTTACCGCCTCCCTGGTACAATGTGAGTTTACGTTCGGCGACATCAATATCGATAACAAGGCCTGCCTTCAAACACTCAAACTGGCCGTCGGATTTTGAAGTCAACGCGAACACTGTCTGACCAGTTGCCTGACCGTAAAGTATTTTACCATTGGTTGTTATGGTCAAATCCATATGCAACGCTTCTGACGAATACACCCCTGTGTAAGATTCAAGTTGTTCAGCCGACAATTCAACGCACGTAAACGAAGGTATTTCATATTCAATACCATACACTGTATTCAAAATGGCGATAAGAATGTCGTTTTGATTGAAGTCGCTCGCATTTGAACATACGGCGACAACAACATCGTCATCATCGAAATGGCAAAGGACCGAACTGAATCCGTCAATTCCGCCTGTATGTCCGAAACCGATTCTGGCATAGAACGGGATTGGGAACAGTCCTCGCCCCAACGGCCCTAAAACGGTCTTCATTCTATCTACCACTTTTGCGCCAAACTCACTTGTAAACAAGGCATATGCGAACTTTGTCAAATCGGAAGGAGTTGACACCAAAGCGCCTGCACCTTGCGGAATTGAAAGGTCGGTTTCTGGTTCCAGATGCCAATCTCCAGCATAAGTGTACGACCTGCACTCGTTAGCCGAAGGGTCTATCTTTCCACCATAATAGGTGTTTTGCAGATTCAACGGCTTTGCAATCTTTTCCTGCAACAAATCGGCATAACTTTTTCCATATACCTTCTCGAGTATGAAAGTCAGCAGTATATAACCCGAATTGCAATAACGGCAATCGCTGTTAGGTGTGAAATCGGATTTTGCCAAAGCAATACGCTCAATCAGTTGCTCACGAGTATGTGGCTTTGTGTTCCACTCAAGATAATCAGAACTACCTTCAAAAACATCGTGAATGCCACTTCGGTGATAAAGCAAATTGTCAACCGTAATGGAATCAGAGTTTTCTATTTTACTGTCTGGAAAATATTTAGAAAGATTGTCAGATAATGACAAAAGACCTTCATCGACTGCATTTAGCACCAAATAAGAAGTGAACATTTTTGATATGGAACCAATCAGATAACGGCTGTCGGCACTTGCCTGAATGCCAGCGTCAACATCGACGAAACCAACTGATTTTTGAAAAACAACCTCTCCTCCCTTGCTCACACTAACAGAGCCGTACCAATGTTCCTTAATTGCATCGAAATACGAATCCAACTTATTGGCATCGAACGAATTATCTTGAGCATCGACATTGAGCACACTAAAGGCACACAACACAGACACAAATGCAATACAGACAACAAACTTTAATTTCTTCATAGTATCAATATAAAATATAAATCAAACTAAATTAAAAAGATACAGCGACGCACTACTTATTTTCGCAATTATCGATGTAACTGTCCCAATCTTTCCAACCAACGTAATCGACGTTGTTGACTGTGCAGGTTAGGTCGCCCAAATACAATACAGTGCCACGGCATTGAACATCCTTACGGCTGTCAATATATTTGTGGATATTTGAAGATAGACCGCTGTCAGCATCACTTGAACTCTTGATTTCAATCGCAAAAGTATGCCTCCAATCGGCGATAGTATCGACTTCCAACCCATTCCAATCACGATAGTATGTCAGATTGCCCTTTCTTGCCTTGTTTTGCCTCACCTTCAACATTTCGGAGACAGCAAATGTTTCCACCACAGCACCTTTATATGGGCTCAACAGCAAATCCTCCTTTGACTGCAAACGCAACAAATGGCAAAGCAAACCTGTATCGGTGAAATACATTTTTGCCGTTTTCACAAGCGATTTGCCAATATTGTTGGTATCTGGCTCAAGGAAACTGATAATGAAAGATGATTCCAAAACCGAAAGCCACTTCTTGATGGTAGGTGCAGACAAACCCAACTTACGCGCCATGCTATCCATTGAAAACACCTGACCGCTATATGTGGCGCACAACTGTATGAACGTCTTGAACTGCATCAAATTGGAAGCATTTATCTGGTCTTTTACGTCGAACGACAAATATGTATCGATGTAACTTTCGAACCAATCGTAAGTGTTGAAACGCTTTTTTTTATCATACAAAGGCGGATAGCATCCCTTGAAAATCAAGTCGTAAACAGAAGCATCGCCACCACTAACAACGCCTAATTCGCCGATAGTGAATGGCAACAACCGCATATACGAAGCCCTTCCCGCCAAAGAATCCGACATATTTTCGCGAAGTTTGAACTGGCTCGAACCCGTAAGTATATATTTTCCTGGAGTATATTCGCCGTTATCAACATCATACTTTATGGCATCGAATATGTCAGGCACTTTTTGTGCTTCATCGATTATTACTCCGTCAGGAAAAGCGAGCAAAAAATCACGTGGATTTGAATTGGCAATATTTCTAATATTTCTATCATCAAATGAAACGAATTTTTTAGTAGGAAAAGCCATTTTAGCCAATGTGGATTTTCCACTCTGCCTAGGGCCAATAATTCCAACTACAGGGAATTGCGATGCCAAACGCAACAAAGCATAAGATGCCATTCTATCTACTTTCATAATCAACACATTAACTATTAATAATAAAAATTAACGGCACAAATATATAAAGAAATCTAAAGTTTTGAAGTCTAAAACCTAAAGTTTCCGCATCCAAAATCTAAAGTTTCGATGTCTAAAATCTAAAGTTTTGATGTCTGAAATCTAAAGTTTTAATATCCGAAATCTAATGTTTTAATGTCTGAAATCTAAAGTTTTAATATCCGAAATCTAATGTTTTAATGTCTAAAACCTAAAGTTTTAATGTCTAAAACCTAAAGTTTCAGCATCTAAAATCCAAAGTTTCAGCATCTAAAATCTAAAGTTTTGATATCTGAAATCTAAAGTTTCAATATCTGAAATCTAAAGTTTCGACATCCGAAATCTAAAGTTTCGACATCTGAAATCTAAAGTTTCGACATCTGAAATCTAAAGTTTCGACATCCGAAATCTAAAGTTTCAATTCTTGAAAATTTTGAATATCAACACTTAAGCAAAAAAAACGAAGTAAAATTCACTTGACATTATCAGCACAAACAATCATTTACGTTTGCGAACCAAACTCAAGACTCCGTTAACGAATGCCAATGGATGGACTGGATTACCTGGTATGTACAAATCGACTTTATACTTGTCCAAAAAAGACCTGTCAAGAGCAGGGCTACCTGCAAAAATGCCACCGCTGATAGCGTCCACACCTGCCAAAATCAATATTTTAGGGTCAGGAGTCGCATTGTAGCAAATTTCAAGGGCTTCTGCCATGTTCTGGCTTATCGGGCCTGTGACCACTACGCCGTCGGCGTGGCGTGGCGACGCAACAAAATCGATGCCGAAACGGCCCATATCAAAATTGACATTGCTTGTAGCGTTCAATTCCCACTCGCAACTGTTGTCACCACCTGCGGAAACCTCACGCAACTTGAGCGAGCGTCCAAAAAGACGATGGATTTCGGCACGCACCTTGTCAGCATCGACCTCAATAGGCTCGTCGCCACTGACAATCAAGCGCTCACGCACATTGGTGCCCATTTTATAGTCTTTGGTGAACCTGATTTTATCAGGACAGGCAAAAGCGCACTCGCCACAGAACGTGCATCGTCCCAAGTCGATGCGCAAAGGCGAACCGCTGATGGCACCTGTCGGACACAAATCGATGAGTTCCTGCTCATTGCATTGGGCATCGGTGATTATTGGACGACCACGAAAGACTCCTGGCACATCGGTTGTAGTGACATCAGGAATGTACTGCTTTCCCTGATGGAACAATATTTTCAAATCGGTGGTGAACATTATCTATAATATTGAAAATTCAAATTAAACTATCACAAATCGTGGCCACTGTACGACAAGTCGAAACTCTTGTTACAGATTGGGAAATCAGAAATTCCGTTATTGCGGACTGCAAGTGCCAAACCAAGCCAATTGTGGAACGACGGGTCCTTAACCTTATAGTGTCTAAGGTCGCCATTGGAATCGGTAATGGCACAATGGCAAATCTCGCCACGCCACCCTTCGACCAATGAAACGACAAATGAGTCAGGCTCCGCACTCTCAATTTTGGTTGCAGGCTTATGCTCATAAGGCATTGTGTCGATAATGGTTTTCATCATTTCTATCGACTTGAGAATCTCCTCGTAACGAATCCTTGCACGGCAGAAAACGTCACCGACAGGTTCGGTTACAGGCTTATAACCGATTTCAGAATAATAACCGAAAGGATGTGATGCTCGAATGTCGCGAGTGAGTCCGCTTGCACGGCCTGCCATTCCCACCATACCAATCTGCATAGCGGTTTCAGTGGTTACAATGCCCGTGCGCTCGATACGCGACAAAACCGACGGAAGGTCGAAAGTACGGTCGGCCATTTCCTCAAAATCAGGCTGATAGGCGCTTATCATATCAATCCACTGCGATGCAAGTTCCTTTGTGAAAGGGAAATTTGTCTTGCCTGGACGTATAAGCCCTTTTGCGAAACGGTTGCCTGCCCAACGCTGGAAATAGTTGATTACAGGCGTACGCAAGCGTCCGAAGACTGAATTGCCAAGTTGATAGGCTATATCAGTGCAGATACCGCTCAAATCGCCCGTGTGTATGGCGATGCGCTCGTTTTCGATGGCGAAAGCGCGTTCCATTTGCAGTTGTCGGTCAGGAACGAAAGCGCAAAGGCTCTCCCACGCATTTGCGAAAGCGACAGAGTGACCGACAGTTGTGTCACCCGTAATGTTTTCGGCCAATGTAGCACGCTGAAGCAGTTTCTTCTTCTCCAACATCAGGGTTTCAAGCCCGCGATGCTGATATCCGAGTTGAATCTCGAGATGAAGAATCTGCTCGCCGTTGCAAATGAAACGGAAGTGACCCGGTTCGATAATTCCCGCGTGGATTGGGCCGACGCCGACTTCATGAAGTTCTTCGCTATCAATCTGATAAAAGGGATAATTAGCGATTGTCTGCGACTTGTCGACAGCATTGTACGGATAACGTACAGGCTTGAACCAAGGATGGCCTTCGAAAACGATGCCGAAATTCTCGTGGATCTCGCGTTCAAACAAATGGAATGAAAGATACTTTTCGGTTATCGACTGAAGTTTGTAGGAAGGCATCACTTTGGCAGACAACACATTGATAATGCTTGCGGAATCGTCGGCAATGCAACAAATCAACTGTACATCCTGACCAACTGGCAAACCGTAGTAGTTCACGCAATGAGCATCTGGCTTTATCATCAACTCATTGACAATCACATTGTAAAAATCGGCGTATGCCAAAACTGGTATTTCGGCAAACTTTATACGCTGATTATTTTTTATGCTGATATAATCCATATTATCAGAAATTTAACAGTTGAACGGCCTCATTTATCAAATTGACGAAGAAATCGGGCGGGCAAAGACCAAGATATACGGTGAGCAACAATAAGACGTATTGTGAAACGGTCTCAACCGTGCTCACTTTCTCAATGTTCTGCTCGCAAAACCCTTCAAGTGGCGTAAACAGCATCTTGAAAATATTCTTGCCCAAAGCCCATATTATGAACGTAAGCATAACAAGGACAGGAATGAGCACGAAAACATATTTTGCCTCAAACAACGACTTGAACACAAGGAACTCGCTGACAAACAGCCCCGAAGGTGGCATCGCGGTAACGCAGACAAATGCCAAAAGCAAAAATACGGCGCCTGCGGTGTTATACTTGAAATAGTTGCCAATCATATAGATATCCTTAGTCTTGAATATCTTGTAAAGATGCCCAATCTGGAAAAACAACGATGATTTTGCAAATGTGTGCAACACCAAATGAAGGATTGATGCATAGTAGCCGATTCCCCCTGTTGCAAGGCCAAGCGCCACAACGCCCATATGCTCGATGCTGGAATATGCAAGCATTCGCTTGACATTCTTGACTTTAAGAAGATAAACAGTAGCGACAAATATTGAAAGCACGGCCGAAATGATGATAACGTGGCTCGCCCAAGCCTGCACGGTTGTACGAGTCAATATCTGGTAAATGCGGAACACGCCGACAAAACCGACGTTCATCAGAACGCTTGAGAACAGCGCCGAAGCAGGTGTAGGAGCCTTGTCCTTCGCATCGATGCCCGCTGTGTACATTGGCACCAAGCCGAATTTGGCGGTGTACCCCGAAAAGATGAACACAAAGGCCAACTTCAGCCAAAAGGTGTCGAGTTTGGGCGCAATGGCGCACAACGAATCGTAAGTAAGGTCGGTGGCGGAAACGCTTCCCAAAGCAATACTCAGGAACAAGATGCCCACAAACACAAACACAAGGCTTATTGAGCATACGAAAATGTATTTCCAAGTTGCCTCTATTGAACCTGCGCTCCTTCGGTGGTAAACCAAAGCAGATGCGCTCAAGGTTGTGACTTCGACAAAAATCCAAGTCATTGCAATGTGCGACGAGATGTAGGCAAGGCTTAACGCCATGATCAGAAGAACCATTGCCCCATAATATATGCCACGGGTGCGTGGCGTATCGGTATCGGCATATATATAATCATAACGGTGAAACAGCGCTGGCACACTGACTATAGTGAGCACCAAGATCAACAAAATGCCGAGTGAATCGAACTTGAAGAAAGCGAAACTGCTGTCTTTCGACACGAAAGCAAAACAAGTGAACGCAATCTGCATCGCGACAAACAGACCTACAAGCAGATTGTTGGCCACCTTGCTCTTGTTCAAAAAGAGCAGAGATGCTGTCAATATAGAACCAATAAGATATGCAACTATCATACTTACAATATTTTAATCTTTCAAACTACTTAATTCGTTAATGTCACCGTCATTTATAACGTTGCCCACCTTGTTGATGAAAATGCCCAACAGGAACACACTGACAAACACATCGAGCAGTACGCCAAGGTTTACCAACAAAGGCATCTCGTTGCCGACTGCCAACGAAAGGATGAAAACGCCGTTCTCGATAAGCACGTAGCATATAACGTGGGTTATTATCTTCTTGCGGGTGACAATCAGGAAAAGCCCGCAGAACAAGGCTGATAGAGCCGTGACAAAATATATCTTGTTCAAGTGGACGGCCTCTATCAGGTTTGACAGTACGAATGTCAGCACAATAATCATGGTTGTCACCAACAACGACACGAAGTATGGCACAAACGGTTCAGCCTCACGCTTGATTTTGTTCTTCTTTATCACATAACGGATAAACAACGGCAGAACAATAGCCTTTACTATCAACGTTTCAAGAATAATGAACGCAAGATTGACAATATTCATTTCGTGCAACTCGAACAGAGCCACAAGCATCAGAATGATGCCTTGAAACGACAATATCGAAAGGTACGTCATCAGCCTGTTGGCAATGGAAAAATACAACAGGGTGATTGTAAAGATTATTAAAAGTATATTGGTCATTTTCAATAAATTACATTTAAATTAATCAACTCATCAGCACGCCGAAAAGCATCAGCAACGACAACGACGACAGCACCAAAATGAACTGCGCATTGTGACTCATACGGAAACGCGCCATAAACGACTCGATGATGCCTGCGATTACTGCCACAGCGAACTGAATGCCAAAGAAAACAGGAATGGAAATGTACAGTGGCCAAACGCCAATAAACAGATTGGCGATAAGTGCGCCATACATTGCAAATTTCAAGTTTGTGGCGTGAAGGATAAGCCCAAGGTCGAAACCGCTGTTGTCGAGAATCATAACCTCGTGAATCATTGTCAGTTCAAGGTGTGTCTTAGGGTCATCGACTGGCATACGGCTGTTTTCTATCATACAAATCATAATCAGCACGAAGCAGGCTATCGAGACAAGTGCATACGACAGATACGAGCCAATGTGCAGATTCATAAATATATCGTGAAACGAAGTGTTGCCTGTGAGCAACCCGAGCGACCCCATTAGAATGAAGAACGCCGGTTCGGCAAGCATCGAGAACAATGCCTCACGGCTTGCGCCCATTCCTTCGAAACTGCTACCCGTGTCGAGCGCCGATATGATGCAGAAGAACTTGCCCAATGCCAACACGTAGGCAAAGAACACAAAGTCGCACGGGAACGAAATCAA
>CALABN010000094.1 GCA_937885735.1 uncultured Bacteroidota bacterium
ATGTGGCGCCGTTCACCTTGCGTATGCCTATCTCCTTGACACGCTTTTGGTTGAGTGCCATTGAAAGGCCAATTATGCCGATAATGGCAATGAACAATGCAATGATTGTGAGCGCAGAAATGACAAACGAGTAGTTGCGGTCCTTTTGGTACGATTCGGCTATCTTATCATCGGCAAAACACCAATTGAAGTCGGTGTCGGGGAAAACCTTTTTATAAACTTTTTCTATGTCGCTGACAATGTTTGGTGTTTGCATTAGGTTGACGCGAATCATAACATATTCTAATGGAAGAAATATTTGATTTTTATTGTCTTCCCTACTTTCTTCTGCATCATTATATATATATAAAGTTGGCTCTATTTCAGAATGTGCGTTGCCAAAATTGAAATCCTTTACAACACCTTGCAATAAAGCACCACCAAATTTCTTCTGTTCTCCTAATTGCCATTGTGAGAATTGCTGACCCTTTTGGTTGAGTATTAATGCAGATTTTCCTTTTTCAAAATCATTGCCGTCAATTATGGTTGCTCCAATAACCTTGAAAAAATCCATATCTACACAATTCACTCTCAACGAAAAATATTCTTTTATCGAATCATTGAAAAATCCCATATTTGCACGTGCTCGCCCTAATAAATCTGTACTCGAACCTGCAAGGCCAATGACGCCAGGCAAATTGCAGACTTCATCCTTGAATATGGAATAGGAATATGGGTTGTCCTTAAGATTAACAACCAAAAGCCCGTCCTTGTCAAATCCTGCATCGGCCTTGAGTGCATATTTTATCTGTTTGTCCATTAATAAAATAGATGCGAGTAGTCCGCAGAATATCGCTATTTGAATTATTGTAAGGATATTGGTAAAAATGAGTCTGTCGCCTGTCTTGATAACACTGCTCTTAACGGCATCGGCAAGGCTTATCCGGCGAAGCCTGAACTTAATGGCGAAACCTGAAAACAATCCGAACAATATAGCCGTACCTGCCCAGACAACGGCAAGGCTTACCAAATTTCCAACGAACGACAGGCTTGCATCAATCTCAAACAGAGTGCTGATTTTAGGCAATC
>CALABN010000095.1 GCA_937885735.1 uncultured Bacteroidota bacterium
GTTGCTTTGGTAGTCGGTGAGCGGGCTTACGCTCGATTCTATCTCAATGGGTTTGCGGTTGCAACTTGCCAGAGTTGCGCCAACCAATGTAATGGCCAGGAATGCCTTGCAATAATTTCGCATATTCTTCGTTTAAAAAATTGTCTAAAAATAGTAAAAAGCCAATTATTTGGTTGAATTATGATAAAAAATGCTGTAAAACTGCTTCTTTCCGTGTTTTGGTTGCCTTTGTGCGCCGATGCGCAGATACTCAACCCTATGGCTACAACATTGTCAGGGTGCATTGTCGATGCAAGGGAATATCAGCCGATTCAAAATGTAAACGTTTATTCCAAAGAAGGATACGGAACACCTCAAACGAGAACGGGTATTTTGAATTGCCTTGTCATTTGGGCGACGTGGTTTATTTTTCGTGTGTCGGGTATCAAAAGGTCACATTCCCCGTTCCCGATTCGCTGATTGGACGCAACCGGGTGATTGGCATATTGATGAGTGCCGATACCATAATGTTGGGAGAGGTGGTGGTGTTGCCCAAAATCGACTTCGAGCGCATTGAATATGAGGTGACTCACCTTCCGCCCGACGTGGAGAAACAGGTGGCGACAGTCAACGTTTCCGAAGCCATAAATACTGCATTGACAACCTCAGCCACATATTCCGACGAAGGCCCTGAAAATCAACTGTCAGCGTACACAATGCGACTTGAATATGCTGGTATGATTCCGCCAGACAAGTCATTTACGTTCATCGGAACCAATTCGGGCATAGTCCGCTACCTGATGGTTTCCAGGGAGCAAAAACGACGGGTGGAGCAGACCCACACAAAATATTCGCCTTCCAGGCAAAAACAATTGCAAATGATAGAAGATGTGCGCAAATTTGTAGAGGACAAATCTGAAAATTGATACGCTATCCGAATTTATGGAAATGGAGAAACCCAATAGGATTGAAGTTATGCTTATGCTCTTTGCCGAGTTGCGCAAGCGCATTATTGATGACAACCCTGATTCCGATGAGTTGGCTATGTTTGAGCAGTTCGATGAGTTGGTTTCTTGCTACAGGTCGCTTCGAAATCAAACCACCTCTGCACTAATGGAAGAGACGTTTGAGCCATTTATGCCACTCATTGAGGAGGCTATCGACAAGTTGAAGTCTGAACTCGATTACCACGACCTGACCGACACTTACCGTGAACTTGAGCAGATTGAGAAATACCTGTCGAATCCCGACAATTTGACAGAAAGCGAAATAGACAATCTCCTCGACCGTCGTTCCGAACTTTTGCAAAAGGGGTAAGGCATAAGGTCAAAGGCCAAAGGGGTAAGGCATAAGGCCAAAGGGAGTTGAAAAATTACAAATTTGAAATTTTAAATGTGAAATTAAATTCCTAAATCCTAAATGAATTAAATCCTAATCCCGATACCTATCGGGACTGAAGTTGGACCAAGCAAATCCTAAATCCTACATTCTAAATCCTAAATAGGCCACGTCCTAAATAATCATAAACAGGGAAAAGAAATCCTAAATCCTACATTCTAAATCCTAAATTAAACAGATACTTCCCCCTTTATGGCAGGATGCGGATCGTAGTTGTCGAGGCGGAAATCTTCGAACTTGAACTTGAAAATATCGTCCACGTCAGGATTTATCCACATTGTCGGGAGCGGGCGAGGCTCACGGGTGAGTTGCAGTTTCACTTGCTCCAGGTGGTTGTTGTAGATATGCAAATCGCCGAAAGTATGGATAAACTCGCCAAGTTGCAGGTGGCAGACCTGTGCAACCATCATTGTGAGAAGCGAGTACGAAGCAATGTTGAAAGGTACGCCAAGGAAAGCATCGGCACTGCGTTGGTACAGTTGGCACGACAGCCGTCCGTTGCGCACGTAGAACTGAAACAGCGAGTGGCACGGTGGCAACGCCATATTGTCGATGTCGGCAACGTTCCAGGCGCTCACAATCAGACGGCGTGAGTCGGGGTTAGTCTTTATGTCGTGAATCAGTTTCGCTATCTGATCTATGCTTCCGCCGTCGGGAGTTGGCCACGAGCGCCATTGGTAGCCGTAAACGTGACCGAGGTCGCCGTTCTCGTCGGCCCATTCATTCCAGATGCGCACGCCGTTATCCTGAAGGTATTTGACATTGGTGTCGCCCGCAAGGAACCACAGCAACTCGTGGATAATCGATTTTAGGTGCAGTTTTTTTGTCGTTAGGCACGGAAAACCTGCGTTGAGGTCGAAGCGCATTTGGTAGCCGAAAGTGCTTATTGTGCCAGTGCCAGTGCGGTCACTCTTCTTGTCGCCTGTCTCAAGAATGTGAGTGAGCAAGTCAAGATACTGTTTCATCGCTTTTCAAAATTTGAGTTGGCAATATAGTCAGTAATCATTTAATATGGTTTGGGGTGCCTGCCGTTATTTTTTAACAAACAATTAGCATAGGGCATCTTTTTAAACAAGATAATGATTAGTGCTAGGAAATGATTGGTTTATATAATATTAGTATGAGTTTGCCTAAATGATGGGCGTGTGTTGAATATAATGCGTAAGGTTTGACGGAGTTTGCGTTTTTGCGTGGTGATATGGAAATAAAAAAGGCTACGGCAGAAAACCACCGTAGCCCAATTATCAATTGTCAATCCCGATAGCCATCGGGATAAATTATCAATTTTGTGAAACAGCCACCCGTTTCGTCTCGTTTCCAACCTTTACAATGTAGATGCCTGTGTTTTGCATTGTTATCTCTGTAGAGCCGTGGTGTACCGCGTTCCGATTACTATCGGAATTACGTGCGATTAACCGACCCATTGCATCGTAAACGTAGATGTCGTCGGTGGCATTCTCGACAACAATCACGTTGTGGTGGGCGTAGATTTTTACGTCAGCGACGGCATCTGTTGAGATTGCGTCGGCCTTTTCGAAAATGGCTATCAACGTTATGTCTTCTGTCACGGTTATTGAACGCGGATTTTCGGTGTTTCCGTCGCTCCACTTAGCAAAATGGTAATGCTCGGCAGGTATTGCCCCAAGTAATATCGATGTTCCGTAAGCATACAAGCCAGCGCCTAATACAGTTCCGTTTTCGGCAGATGCAGTCACTTTGAGTGTGTCAATGGCGAACATTGCCGTAAATGCCATATCAGTAGTGACAGTTATTGACCGCGGGTTCTCAGTGTTGCCGTCGCTCCATCTTGTAAAATGGTAATGCTCGGCAGGAGTGGCTGTCAGTGATGTTTGCGTGCCGTAAGTATATGCGCCCGTACCAGACACGGTTCCGTTTTCGGCGAATGTGTTAACCTTGAGTGTGTCAATGGCGAACACTGCTGTAAATGTCGTGTCTGTTGTGACTTTTATTGTGCGAGGGTTCTCAGTATTTCCATCGTTCCATTTAGCAAAATGGTAATGCTTGGCAGAAATAGCCGTAATGTTAATAGAGGAACCAGTAGAAAAAATACCACCGCCACTTACGGTGCCGAACGTGTTGTCGTTTGCCGACAGACTGACTGCCTTGCACCCCCACACTACAGGCCTGTTATCAATATTCCAATTAACATCCCATCCTGAAGGCTTTTCTGTCGCTTGACAATAGAATATAGATGAAGTGCATCTTGTGAACGCACCCCAGTCAATGCTTGTTACTGAATTAGGAATGGAGACAGATTTCAAGCCACTGCAATTGCTGAATGCATTCTCGCCAATGCTTGTCACCGAATTTGGAATGGAGACAGATTTCAAGCCACTGCAATTGCTGAATGCATTCTCGCCAATGC
>CALABN010000096.1 GCA_937885735.1 uncultured Bacteroidota bacterium
GCGCACATTGCTGGTGCCTGCCAAAAACTTCCCTGTTGAAGTTCTTTACCTGCGTGACGATGACATTCCGCAGGCTGTTGCAAGTGGAATTGCCGATGTAGGCGTTGTCGGCGAGAATGAATATGTTGAGCGTCAGGAAGATGCTGAAATTGTAAAGCGTCTGGACTTCAGCAAGTGCCGTCTGTCTTTGGCTATTCCAAAAGATATTGACTATAAGGGACTTGAATGGTTTAATGGCAAGAAAATCGCCACTTCTTACCCTGGCATCTTGAAGCGTTTCCTTGACAAGAACAACATTAAGGCCGATATTCACGTAATTACAGGTTCTGTTGAGATAGCACCAGGCATTGGCTTGGCTGACAGCATTTTCGATATTGTTAGTTCTGGCAGTACGCTTGTCAGCAACAACCTTAAGGAAGTTGAAGTTGTGATGCATTCAGAGGCATTGATGATTGGCAACAAGAACCTGTGCGCCGAAAAACGTGAGATACTTGGCGAACTGTTGTTCCGCTTTGACTCTTACAAGAATGCCGAAGGCAAGAAATACATTGTCCTGAACATTCCAAACGACAAGTTGGCTGAAGCAGAAAGACTATTGCCTGGTATGAAGGCCCCTACCGTAACTGCCTTGGCTACAGAAGGTTGGTCATCAATGTCGTCGGTTATCGAGGAAAAGCATTTCTGGGAAATCATCGGCAAACTGAAGGCTCTTGGCGCAGAAGGCATCTTGGTAATGCCTATTGAGAAGATGATTTTTTAATGTTTAGGATTCTGTCCAAAAGGTTTTCAGGATTGGAATGTGAATTTATTCTGGAATCTGAATTCTAAAGTAAAAATGAGGCAACAAACTAGAAATCATACAATTATATAGAATACGACAATGAAACCAACAATGAATATCATCATAAATCCAGACAGGTATTTGTGGAAGGAACTTGTCAGTCGTCCGCAGATTGACCGTCAGAGCCTTGCTCCTATGGTAAACGACGTGCTGATGCAGGTTAAGGACCGTGGCGATGAGGCTTTGCGCGAACTGACGCTGAAATTTGACAAGGTGATTCCCGAAAACTGGCTTGTCAGCGATGCCGAATTTGATGAGGCTGAAGCCAAATTGTCCGATAACCTGAAAAATGCGATTCGTACAGCAAAGGACAATATTGCAAGGTTTCATCAGGCTCAACTGCCAAAACAGGTTGAAGTTGAGACAACTGAAGGTGTCAAATGCTGGCAAAAGGCATTTCCAATCAAGAGAATCGGCCTGTATGTGCCAGGTGGCTCCGCTCCGCTTTTCTCAACCGTGCTGATGCTTGCCATTCCTGCCAACATTGCTGGTTGTGAGGAAGTTGTGCTTTGCACACCACCAAACAAGGAAGGCAAGATTAATCCAGCCATATTGTTTGCGGCTCGTCTGACTGGCGTGAAGCGTGTGTTTAAGGTTGGCGGTTCGCAGGCCATTGCTGCAATGGCATTTGGAACAGAGACAATACCTCAAGTTGACAAGATATTTGGTCCAGGTAATCAATATGTTACTTGCGCCAAACAGTTGGTTTCGTCAATGGGTGTGGCTATAGATATGCCTGCTGGCCCGTCGGAAGTGCTTGTGGTTGTCGATGAACAGACTCCTGTCCAGTTTGCTGCTGCCGACTTGTTGTCGCAAGCCGAACACGGTCCTGACAGCCAGGTTGTACTAGTATCGTTGTCGCAGAAAAAGATTGAGGACATTTGGCAGGAAACACAACGCCAACTTGAGGAACTGCCACGTATGGAATTTGCGTCAAAGGCATTGTCAAATTCACGCTTTGTCTGCTTCGACGACATTGTGACAGCAATGGATTTTGTAAATGCCTATGCTCCAGAACATTTGATTCTGTCAGTCGCAAATTCAGAGGAATGGGCATCTTACGTTAAGCAGGCAGGTTCCGTATTCTTGGGCTACTATTCTTGCGAGAGCGCTGGCGACTATGCCTCTGGAACCAACCATACTTTGCCAACCAATGGCTATGCACGTGCTTACAGTGGTGTCAATATTGACAGTTTTATGAAGAAGATAACCTTCCAAAAACTTACTGAAGACGGCATAAAGAAACTTGGTCCTGTCATTGAGACGATGGCTGGCGCCGAAATGCTCGACGGTCACAAGAACGCTGTTACGGTACGATTGAATGTTGTGAATGGCAAGTGATTGTGTCAATTATAAATAATGATTCTATGTTGAAGTTTAACTTAAATGATATAGTTCGCCCAAATGTGCTTGCAATGGAACCTTATTCCTGTGCACGTGACGAGTTTGAGGGCGAAGCCTCTGTATTTCTCGACGCAAACGAGAATTCGTTAGGCTCGTTGGCTGGTGAAGGATACAATCGCTATCCCGACCCACGTCAGACCAGACTGCGTATGAAGGTTGCAAAACTGAAAAACGTTAAGCCTGAACAGGTGTTTTTCGGAAATGGCAGTGACGAACCTATCGATTTGCTATACAGGGCTTTCTGCCGACCTAATATTGACAGGGCGATAATTGTTCCTCCAACTTATGGAATGTATAAAGTGCAGGCATCAATTAACGAGACTCCGATTGACGAGGTGCTTTTGACAGATGATTTTCAGTTGCAAACCGACAAAATACTATCGGCAATAACGCCAAACACCAAACTTATATTCATTTGTTCGCCTAACAATCCGTCTGGCAATTTGATGAACCGTGCCGATGTTGTACGAATCATTGAAAGTTTCAGTGGCATTGTGGTTGTTGATGAGGCTTATATTGACTTTGCCGAATCGGAATCGTTCACAACATTGATTGACAAATATCCTAACCTTCTTGTTCTTCAGACATTTAGCAAGGCTTGGGGAATGGCCGCACTGCGTTGTGGAATGGCGTTTGCACAAAAGGACATTATTGATGTGCTTCTAAAAATCAAGTATCCGTATAATATCAATATTCTTACACAAGAGGCTGTTTTCAAGGCACTTGACAATGTTAAGGAAAAGGATTTGATGGTAAGCACTATAAAGGCAAGCCGAAAGACATTGATTGAACGGTTAATGAATTGTAATTGTGTTAGATACATCTATCCTACCGATGCAAACTTTGTGCTTGTAAAGGTTGTCGATGCTCCAGCCATTTACAAATATTTGGTTTCGCGAGGCATTATTGTCCGTAGCCGTCACAATGTGGCTTTATGTGCCAACGGCTTACGCATAACTGTTGGAACAGAAACTGAAAACAATACTTTGATTTCTGCTTTAAATGAATTTTGTAAATAATTAAAACATAATACGATGTCAAAGAAGAGAGCGTTATTTGTTGACCGTGACGGAACTCTGATTGTTGAACCGCCAGTAACTTTTCAGGTGGACAATCTTGAACAGTTGGAATTTCTGCCAGGTGTTTTGCGCAATTTGTACTTTATTCGTAAAAATCTTGATTTTGAATTGGTTATAGTATCAAATCAAGACGGGCTTGGAACGCCTGCTAATCCACAGGAAAACTTTGACCTGGTTCAAGGTAAAATGTTGCAAGTATTTGAAAACGAGGGTGTAAAGTTTGATGATATTCTTATTGACGGCTCTTATCCAGAGGACAACAAGCCTACCCGCAAGCCTGGAATTGCAATGCTGACCAAATACACTTCTGGTGACTACGACATTGAAAATTCATTTGTAATTGGTGACCGTTTGACTGATATGCAGATGGCGCAAAACCTTGGTTGCAAGGGACTTTATCTTGGAACAGAGGAAATGTCGGTGCCAAATTGCAGGGCTTGCAAGAATTGGGACGAGGTTTGTGAGATTCTTTTTGCTGGCGAACGTGTGGCAACTGTTCAGCGAACAACCAAAGAGACTGATATCTACGTGAAAATCAACCTTGACGGCACAGGAAAGTGCAACATTTCGACTGGTCTTGGCTTTTTTGACCATATGCTCGAACAGATTGGCAAGCACTCTGGTAGCGACCTCGACATTCGCGTTAAGGGCGATTTGAATGTTGATGAGCACCATACCATTGAAGATACAGCCATAGCGCTTGGCGAAGCAATTCTGAAGGCTTTGGGCGACAAACGAGGCATAGAGCGCTACGGCTTCTGCCTTCCGATGGACGATTGCCTGTGTAGCGTTGCACTCGATTTCGGTGGCCGTCCTTGGCTTGTCTATGATGCAAAATTCACTCGCGAAAAGATTGGCGATATGCCAACGGAAATGTTCCTTCACTTCTTCAAGAGTTTGAGTGATTCGGCCCGTATGAACTTGAATATTAAGGCTGAAGGTGAGAATGAACATCACAAGATAGAGGGCATTTTCAAGGCATTGGCAAAGTCAATCAAGATGGCTGTCAAACGCGATATCTACAAGTATGAATTGCCTTCTACTAAAGGAATGCTTTAGAATTTAGGAATTAGTATTTAGGAATTGTCCTATAGAGATTGGATTTTTAATTATTTTGATAATAATCAATATTTTATATTTCTGTTAAGTAACGGCGGAAAAACGGATAACTAAAATTGAAATACAAATATGAAACTGGCAATTGTAAAATATAATGCGGGCAATGTTCAGTCGGTAGAGTTTGCGCTGAACAGGCTTGGCATCTCTCCCATACTTACTGACGATGTTCAGGAACTGAAGTCGGCCGACAAGGTTATTTTCCCTGGCGTTGGCGAGGCAAGCAGTGCAATGGATTATCTGCGTCAGCGGGGCTTGGACCAGGTTATTAAGGACTTGAAACAGCCTGTGCTGGGCATTTGCCTCGGAATGCAACTTATGTGTCGCCATTCTGAAGAAAATGATACCGATTGCCTTGGCATTTTCAATTTAGATGTCAAGAAATTTCCTCCTATTGAAAAGGTGCCCCATATGGGTTGGAATTCTATCAAATTCACTGACAATCCGTTGTTTAAGGGGCTTCCTTCCGACCCTTACGTGTATTTCGTCCATAGTTATCACGCAGAGATTGGCGATGGTACAATATGCACTTCAGAATATATGTTGCCATTCACCGCAGGTTTGGGCCGTGACAATTTCTATGGTTTGCAATTTCATCCAGAAAAAAGCGGAATTATAGGCCAACAGATTCTTCAAAACTATGTAAATCTATAAAATATGGAAATAATACCAGCAATAGACATTATTGGTGGGCAGTGCGTCAGGTTGACGCAGGGCGACTACAAGCAGATGACCATATATGCCAAAAATCCGCTTGACATTGCATTGCAGTTCTGCGATGCGGGCATTCGCCGTCTTCACCTTGTCGACCTTGACGGCGCAAAGGCAGGTCACATTATCAACTACAAGACCATTGAACTGATTGCAGACAAGACGCCTCTTGTCATTGATTTTGGCGGTGGATTGAACAGCCAGGACGACTTGCGCATCGCATTTGAATCTGGTGCAAAGATGATTACTGGCGGAAGCATTGCTGTACGCGAGCCAGAGACTTTCCGTCAGTGGCTGGGAACTTTCGGACCAGAAAAGATAATTCTTGGTGCCGATGCCCGTAATGGCAAGATTGCTATCAAAGGTTGGCAAGAAGAGTCGGAACTGACTATAAGCCAGTTGATTAATAGATACAAGGCCGATGGTATCGACAAAATTATATGTACCGACATATCGAAAGATGGTGCAATGAAGGGCCCTTCGTTTGAACTTTACAACAATCTTATGGGCGAATTTCCTGATTTGAAGTTTATTGCAAGTGGTGGCATCTCGTGCTTTGAAGATGTGGTCAAACTTAAGATAAACGGTATGTATGGCGCCATTATAGGCAAAGCAATCTATGAGAAGACCATTTCAATGAAACAATTGGAACAATTGGCAATGGATAATTAATTAATTGACAATTGATAATGGATAATTGATGATTTTAATCCTAAATATAAAATGCTGACAAAACGAATAATACCCTGTCTTGACGTTAAGAACGGACGAACAGTTAAGGGCGTGAATTTCCTTGAACTGCGTGATGCTGGCGACCCTGTTGAGTTGGGTGCCCTGTATGCACAAAACGGTGCTGACGAACTTTGTTTCCTCGACATTTCGGCCACTCTTGAACAACGCAAGACTTTTGCAGAACTTGTGCGCGAAATTGCTCGCAATGTGAATATTCCGTTTACCGTTGGTGGCGGTATTGGCAGTGTTGCAGAAGTTGGCGTGTTGCTCAACGCCGGTGCCGACAAGATAACCGTCAATTCGGCCGCAGTGCGCAATCCGCAACTTATCAGCGATTTGGCAGGCCAGTTCGGCTCGCAGTGTGTGGTTTTGGCTATCGACACTAAATTCGACAATGGCCAATGGTACGTTTACACTCACGGCGGAACAAAGTCCACTCCTATTCTTACAACTGATTGGGCTCGTGAGGCTTACAATCGTGGCGCTGGCGAAATTCTTCTTACCAGTATGAACCACGACGGCACAAAGAATGGTTTTGCTCTTGACATTACAAGTCAGATATCACAATTGGTGAACATTCCTGTGATAGCCTCTGGCGGTGCTGGTACAATGCCCCATTTTGTCGATGTGTTTAATCAAGGCAAAGCAGATGCCGCTCTTGCCGCAAGTATCTTCCATTTTAAGGAAATCGATATTATGGAACTGAAAAGATACCTGCGTGACAATGGCATTAGCGTTAGAATATAATCATTTAGGAATTGGGATTTGGTTCCCATAGTTGTAGTTAAGGATTTTTTACGCATTTCAAATTTTAGATTTATATGTTGTCTCCTGATTTTGATAAAGACCCAAATGGATTGCTTCCTGCAATTGTTCAAGATGCCAATACTGGCAAGGTTTTGATGCTTGCCTATATGAACCGTGAATCGTATGAATTGACGTTGAAGACAGGCAAGGCTACGTTCTTCTCGCGTAGTCGTAAATCGCTTTGGCTAAAGGGCGAAACTTCAGGCCATTTTATGTTGGTAAAGCAGATATTTCTCGATTGCGACCAGGATACCATTCTTGTCAAGGCTGAACCTTGCGGACCTGCTTGCCACACAGGGTCGGAATCGTGCTTCTTCAACGAGGTTGAGTTGTCTTAAGGTTGAAGGTTGAGACGCTTTGCTGTTTAGAGGTTTAGAAGTTGAGATTTGTCGTTGACTGTTGGCCATTGGACTTTGGGTGCCATTAATTGTTAACTGTTAATTGATTCCACTTATGCCTTTTGCCCTTAATTCTGAATTGTGAATTCGTGCAAATGCGTGTCAATTTGTGGTTTCAAAAAAATCTGCGGAAATCCGTTAAATCCGTCGAATCTGTGTTCAATTCCGAAAGTTTTCGGGACTACATCCTAAATGCAAAAGGGCAACAAGCCGAAACTCATTGCCCTTTACTCTGAAATCAGAATCCTAAATTCTAATTCCTAAATCCTAAATACAAAGGTGTTTTTCTACAGTTCAAGACAGAAAGTCTTGATGCCACTTTCAGAATCAATTTCCTTGAATCCAATCTTTTTTAGGTATTTTGAGTGGTGATTGCTTCCAGAAATTGTGGTTATCTTGTTGAATCCTTGTCTCTTAAACATATCCTGCTGTGTGTTGAACAGAAAGTCGCCAACCTTGCAGTCGCGATAAGCGGCAACAACGTAGTCAAGTACCACAAACAAATTGCCGTCGCCAGCATCGTTTGCCAGGAAGATGCCTGCAATGTTCATATTTCGCAGAATCATATACGAACAGGCGTACTGGCGGTCATCCAGCGTGAATTCAGGGAAATTGCTTTCAATATCGGCTTTGTTGTGCTCCACAAATGGTTTCAGCAGACTGTCATCGTTTTTGATAGGCAGAATCTTGAAAGAGTTCTTCGAAAACCTGTTTCGGCATAGGTGCACAATGTTTACGCAGGCTATCGCCAGATTCATTATTGCAACAGGATATGCGTTGATGTACAATCCGTAGATGATATACAAGATACAGCCAATAGTGTTGATTATGCGCAGTTTGACAACTGATGTCATCAGCATTGCCAGCAATAGCAGGCACGATGCCACATATCCAAGAATTTCTACGTTACTCATTTTCCTTGTCCTCCATTATTTCTGTATTTGTCAGATTGTCGGCAATGGTTGTGTCTTCGCCATTGGCCGTCTTTATTTTTTCAAGTTTATGAATCGGACTGAAAAACACCCTGTAGAATCGGCTTGCA